>CAJXGP010000240.1 GCA_913053915.1 uncultured Ignavibacteriales bacterium
TTTTATAAACTGTCGCTATGAATCCCTTTTGAGTTCTGGCTTGTCCAGTTAGGTTTTACTAATTTATTACTGCTCTCGTAAATTAAAAACACTTTACGTTTTCCAATATATTATTATATTTAAGTTTTGTTATCACTTGCTACTGCTAATTTTTTTTACACCTCCCTTTTAATTATTACAATTGGGGCAATCGACCGTTTCACTTCGATATTTTATGCGGCGTTTAAATCCGCATTTTAAACAGATAAACCACAATCCGTTTCTCAACTCGCTATTAACATTTTCTAATATTTTAATCGCTTTCCCGTTTAGTATTCCGTCAGCTATTTTTTCATGAGCGCTGTTTACAATTCTGCCGAAAGTTTGTCTTGATATTCGCATTTTCTTAGCTGCTTTTTCCTGAGATAATTTAAGCATGTCTCCCAGCCGAATCGCTTCCAACTCATCATTCTCAAGGATAATCTCTTTCAAATTATGCATGGGTATACCTTTCGGCTTGAAATAATAACAGGCAGGATTGAATAAAACTCTTCTATATTTTTTGGGTCGCGCCATAATTTTCTTATTATGAGCATATGCTCATAATAAATATAAGATAATTATTGTTTCTTATCAACATGTTTATTATTGAATTCAATTTGGAGATTTGAATTTTTGAATATAAGATCTTTAATTTGGTTTTCGGTAAAACTTATACCCAAAATCGATTTTGAAAAGCCATCGAATCCGGATACTAAAAATTTTCAGTATTTTTCAAACGAATTAATTTTTACACGCGATAGATGCGCTAAATTATAATTACCGCTAATAATTAGAGTATCGCCGGCTTTTAAGCCACGTTTAATTATATAATACTGCCCGTTACTTTCACCTAATGTAACATATTTCCACTGAGCTAAACCACTCTTTACAGTAAATACTAATGTCCTATTTTCCCTGACAAGGAGTGCGGAATGTGGTATTAAAATTTCATTTAAATATGTACTTGTTCCAATCTTTACAGAAGCAAACATACCGGGTTTGATTAATAATCGTTGGTTGTGCAATATAGCCGTTACTAAAGCAGTTCGTTTTATAAGATTAATTGAAGGATTAATTTCTATTATTTTACCGTTAAATTTTTTATTAGGTAGTGCAATAAATTCTGCTTCAATCGGATCACCTAAATGTATCTTTACAAGATCGGATCCTGTTACTTCAATTAGCATTTTAATATATGAAATATCAATCACTTTCAAACAGAGCTCACCTAAAGTAACATAACTGCCTTTTGCGATATTACAATCGGCAACTAATCCCGAAATGGGAGAAACAAATTTAGTATAGCTTAAATTGAGTATGGCTTTTTCATAATTTGTTGCAGCATTAGTTAACCCGCTCCTACTTGCAATTACATCTTCTCTATTTAATGTTGCAATTGTTTTTAGTGCTTCATAATCCCTTTTAATGCTATTGAAGTCTTCGTATGATATTTTTTGCTTTTCATATAATTGCTTTTTGCGATTATAAATAATTGATAGGCTGTCAAGTTTATGCTTATAGTGAGAAAGATTAAGGCTACCTGTTACCTGACTTGATTTTTGAAGTTCATAGTCTATTTGAGCTCTAACTAAATTACTTTTAGCTTGATTTACATCTAGCTTATATTGGGAATCATCCAATTTAAATAATAATTCATCCTTTTTTACTTTTTCCCCGTCATAAGCATTTAACTCTGTTATTTGACCGGATATTTTTGGTTTTATTTCATATTCTTGAATAGGATATGCATATCCACTAGTGTTTAACCATGTTATTAATTCACCTTTTCTAACTATAGATGCAGTTACCTGAAATTCTATTTCATTGTTTGCATTTGCGGAAATTTTCCGGGAGTTATTAGCTAGTTTTCCGTTTGTGACTGATGTTTTCGAAAAAGGACTGATAATAAAAACGATAAACAAAATAAGAACAATTCCTAAAACGATAATGATTACTTTTTTCATTTTCATAATAATATTTTCATTTTATTGATAAGAATTTTATTCATGTCTTTTTCCCGCTAATTAATTCAAAAAGAGCGGGCATTAACAACAATATCATAAATGTTGAAACGGCTATCCCGCCGATAATTCCCAGCGAAAATGTATACCAGAAGGAATAAATATCTGCATGTATAATAAACGGTAGGAAGCCGGCGGTAGTAATTAAAGCCGTCATCAAAATTGGTCTGAGTCTTTGAGAAGCAAATCCGGCAATCATTTCTGCTCGTGCTTTTTTGCCGGTTAATACCGAGACTTTATCAACTTGAGCAATCCGGTCAACCAGCAAGATACCATTATTCACAGCCAACCCCACAAGAAACAAAACAGAGACATAACCTCCCCGTCCAAAATTAGCATTTGCCAAATAAAAAATCAAAAACAAGCCTATTAGAGACATTGGTACAGACAAAATAATGATGAACGGTTTCCTATAAGATTCATACAATGATGCAGTAACCATAAAAACTATGAGTACAGAAAGGAGCCCTAACAGTGTAAGTGGAAGCGCTTCTTTTGGTTGAAAGTTGAAAAAGAATTGCTGTTTTTTAATTTTATAACCAGGAGGAATCGAAAAAGATTTAATTACTGAATTTATAAATTCATCACTGTATTTATAAGGGCCCATAAAGTCAAATGTAATATATCTTGAATACTGCTGATTATCTCTTTGAATAACCGGCATAACAGGTTCAACCTTTAGATTTATAAATTCTTCTATGCGAGATTTTTTTGAATTTAATGTGATTTCTTTTCCTGGTAAATTAGAGATAGAAGCATTATGATAATCACTATATTTAACAACCGTTCTAACAGGATCATTATTTACGGAAATCGGTATATTCGATAAATCGGTTGAAACATTGGGCAAAAAATTATGAATGAAATCAGAAATATTTGTTCCATACATGTTTAAACTTCGTCTATTGATACTCGCAACGATTTGGTAATTTTGTGCTTCCCAGGGAAGCCTGTCGATCTTAATGTTATCAACGCGGGGATTAAGTTTTAATCTTACACTTAATTTTTGGGATATACTTTTAACCATTCTATAATTATATCCCAATACCTTAATTTGAAGACTGGAAAAGCTTCCGCCGCCGATATAATATCCCGGTCCGAAACCTGAAACACCTACATTAAAACCTCCCGTTCTTGCTGCAAGACTAGTTAAACGGTTTTTAATAATAAAAGGAATGGCAGTGCTCGCAACGGAGGCGGAAAAATTTACTTTTATACTTGCATAATCGGTATACACTCTAGTGGTTATTGTCTTTATATTTTTCCTATCAGGCAAAAGTGAGTTTTCAACTTGTTTTGTGAATTTATTTAATTGCTCCGGAGGTGTACCTTGAGGCGCATAAATGGAGAACATAAGATAAGTTTCATTACCGAAGTTCCACGGTTCACCTTTATATACATGCTGAAAAAATAATTGTGAAGCTCCGCCGAGTGCATAATCAACATAAGGCCTAATGTTTGTGTAAAAATCACTTCCAATTGTAGAATTGTAAAAATCGGCAAGTTTTTTCACAACTGTGGAAGTTTGAGCCAGTCCGTTAAAAGTATCTATATTTGAAGGTAGAAGCCAAATCGGGAAACCGAAAAGCCAAACTGCTAAAATCAGTACAGTCTTTTTATGAAGAACAGTCCAGGTTACAATGGCAGTATAAATTTGTTTAATCCGTATAGAAAATTTGTTACTGCCTTGACCGGTTTTATAATTGCGAAATTTCGAAAAAATTAGTAAAGACACCGGCACAAACGCAAAAGCGATCAATAGAGAAAAAGCTATCACCACTGCTGTAGTTTCAGCAAATTGAAGAAAATAAGGTTTTAAATCAGCCGGGAGAAAAAATACCGGAATAAGTGCACCTATTGTAGTAAAAGTTGCGGCTATCAAGGGGAGTTTTATTTCTTGTAATGAAGCAACAATTATTTGAATAAAGCTTGTCTTATCCTGACTACTTGTAGATTCATCTTCAAAATGACGAAGAATATTTTCTACAACTACTACGTTGTTATCGATTACAATTCCCAGTGATAGGGCAAGCGCAGCAAGTGTGAGTATATTTAATCCTATTCCACTTAACGAAAGGAAAATTATTCCGCCAGCCAATGAAAAAACAACGGATGATACGATAATAAAAGAGTGAAAAATATTTCTGAAGAAAAACAGCACTACCAAAAAAATTACAATTATGGAAAGGATAACTTTATCGGATAGTTCCGATATCTCACCTCTCATATCTTTACTTTTATCAAAAATTTTTATTATGGCAAGTGATTGTGGAAGCGATTTTTTAATTTTCAATATTTTATTTTCAACGGAAGAAGCCAAGTTTAACATATTGGTTCCCGGCTCTCGACCGATTTCTAAAGTTACGGAAGGTTTGCCATTTATCCTTACATAGCTTTCCGGGTTTGCAAGTGAATCAACTATTTGCGCAATATTCCCTAGCCTAATTGATAAATGCTCTCTTGTAAAGACATCAATATTTTTAAGTTCTCCCGACGAAAGAATTTTACTTCCTATTAGGATGAAATACCTTTTATTTTTCCCGTTTATATTACCGATTGTTTGTTGTCTTGTGTTTTCAGTAATTGCAGAGGATATATCGCTTAAAGTAATATCTAAACTTTG
>CAJXGP010000241.1 GCA_913053915.1 uncultured Ignavibacteriales bacterium
GAACGGATAAACAATAAGGTGATACACGATCCCATACATATTGGTATGCTGCGGCTGCTCATCCCAGGAAAAAGGGTTGCGCCCCTTAACCAATAAATCCGTCGTTACCAACATCGCTCCTTCCCGAAACTCCAAAGGATATGGATAGGTAATCATTTTGTAATGATGCCAGGTTAATTTAAGAAAGAAAAAACCAACAAAAATAAAGACAAGGAATACAACAAGGTATTTAATTTTTTTCAAAACATTAATTAAATCAAGCTCAATTTTTTCTTCACAGAAAAACGGTTCACCATACCGTTTACCAATTTGGAAACCGTAATATTGAGCCCGCGAAATTATATAATTAATAAATTCCGGTCGACTGATAAAAGTTTCCGGCTCGGTACTTTTCGGATTATGAAATTGAGATGAATATAATTTAACCGCACTCATTTTAGTTTCAAAATGATTACTAATATCAATAATAAAAGAGGGCTCAAAGGAATACGTCTGCATATAATAATATAATTTATTCGGACGATAAGCATTCTGTATCACTTCTTTATCAAAGGTTTTAATTTTTGATAATCCTGTTGAAAACATTGCCTCTTTAACTAGCTTACTCGTATCGATATGGTCGGGATGACGATCGTTGAAATAAGGTGCAAATATAATTTTAGGTTTATATCTTCTTATTGTCATAATAATCTTCATCAGATTTTCTTTAGTTCGTTGAATATTCCCATCCGGGATATGAAGATTTTCTCTTAATGCCGCTTTCAAAGTTATCGCGGCTAAAAATGCTTCTTTTTGACGGGTTTCGGCGGTACCTCGTGTCCCTAATTCACCTCTAGTAAAATCGATAATTCCCACTCTAAGATCTGCATGTGTAAATTTGGCAATTGTTCCCCCCATCGAAAGTTCGGCATCATCCGGATGTGCTGCAAATACTAATATATCTAGATTCATATAATTAGATTTTTTTTGTAGAAGATGTAATAATGATAAAATTTATTAGCAGTTTCATTCGATTACATTTTTTGTAACTCGTGAATCCGGTCGGAAAAATCCAAAGGCTCACAATGTCATCCCTCTTAAAGAGTCAATTTTTCCTAGCGCGGCAAGCTGCAAACATTGTTTTATGTCATTTAGCTTTGCTGTCATTAAGTCATTTGGCTTCGCCGTCATTAAGTCAGTTATTGCTTTGTGTCTGTTGGTTTTTAAATGACAATAAATGACTATTGAATGACCAAAGTTTTGAATTATAATAATTTCCTTTCAAGAAATCTTGACATAAAAAACAAAAATATCGTTGAGGATAATATACATTCATACTTCAAAATTGACTTGTAAATAATTATATTTTACTTTTATCCGAATTAAATTTCATCTATTATCGCTATCCGTTTTATTATCACGGGGAATTTTTTCTTGTAATTTCAATATTCAATAGAAATTTTTTAATAGCCGTTCATTTTTTGAAATGAAAAAATCTGACAAATGATGTACGTGATTTTTTAGCTCCGGAACGTTTTATCGGAAAACCGGTATTCTCAAAATTCATTCCATCAAAAAACGCAATTTACCTGAAGAATTTACATCAGGCGTTTTAATTATGAAACCAGGCATTCCATTTATAAGCAATTCATTGTTAAGTTATTGTAGATGCAGAAATTATAATTGATTTTGACTCTGGCATAAAAGTTTATGTGTGATGAAAAGGAAGTATTTTTAATTCTCTTAAAATCATTACGCAACAAACATAATTTAAAGGAGTTACCCAATGAGAAAAAATTCATTTTATATAATCAGTCCGGCAATAGCATCCTTTTTTTTGTTCATAGTTATTATAACAGGTTGTAAAAACTCACCTACCGGACCGTATCCTCTTAACAGTACTTCTTCGGATGAAATGATTCTTCAAAAAATTGCAGATGCAGATTCGGCAGTTGCCACATTTGAGCCAAACTATAATGAAGAAGATGTTATGTCTGTTATGGGGAAAGTTCAGGCAAATATTTATCCATTCAGGGTATGGCAAAGAGTTCGGTTAGTAAGCCGTGATTTCAATGTAAATATTGTGGGCGATTCTGCTTTTGCTACCTACACGAGAAATTTTGAGGGTGTTCTTTTTATTGTAGCTTCTTATGATTCTACAAGTAGCCATCCTGATACCTTGATTAGAAAGCCGTTTTTATCAACAATAACCGGGAAATTAATCTTCCATAAAAGAATTAATGTCCATGATTCAACCGGCGGATGGAGATTGTCTGCAGTTTCATTACCGGAGGGTGGAACTGCGGTCTCACACATAAAAATAAAAAAAATAACCGTTTTCTATTCTAATGGTGATAGTTTGGTAGTTGCTTCACCGGGTAATTATTTTCTTTCTAGGGGCAAAGGTGGAAGAGGCCGGTGGAAAGGAATACCTAGAATACATAGAAACAGATCAATAACCGTTAAGCTGGAATTGACCGGCGCCTATGCGGATACCGATTTTGTAACCTTAACTCACGGCGGGAATATGCATGGTATTAATAGGTCAAAGGCTAAATTCAATTTAGTTTCTTCGACGCCTGAAGGAAACGGTTATTATAAAGTATATCAACTTACTTTTGAAACTCATAGATGGGGGGGATTTTCTTTTGCGGTTATAAATGTATTCCCTCATCAAGTAATTTATGATGATTCAGTAGCAGTTGAAAGTAACACATGGGGCATTCCCTATTTTGTACATTATTAATTGAAGAATCCATTATTTATTATTGATTTATTAGTTTCTTTATAAATCACTTCCCGGCAGCTAAAACACAATTTAGCAGCCGGGTTTTTGATTAATAAAAAATTACAATGGAAATTGTTTTGATAATTAAATTGAAAATCAATTATTACAATATTAAGTTTAACGAAGATGAAAAAAATAAATTATTATACAGCACTGATTTTATCCGGATTAATTTTATATGGATGCGAAAAACCCGCTCCTACCGAATTAATTCAGGATAGTGGTCCGTCCGGCGATCCGGTCCAAATATCGATTGTTACAAAAGACACTTCCGACATCTCTTTCAGTAACGGTTTTGATACTACGGGAATAGCAAGCAATTTAACTTCATTTCAAAATATTATTAATGTAAGCGGAATAAAAGTCACCAAAAATTCTAAAACTAGAAAAATTTCATTAGCACAATCAATTTTTTTCGATAAAAGCAAAGCGGTTCATACCCCTCGAGGCCGGTTAATAGGTTATCATACGAAAACGCCGGGCAAGGTTATGTTTAATTCCGTTAAAGCCAATTTGGTCCCGTACAAACTAAAATTTAATTATATGGGAAAAACAGTCGACACTGCATTGGGATTTAAATATGAATTGGTTGGTTACGGAAATAATAATTCTCATCAATTTGAATTCCATTACGGTTCCGCTGTGAATTTTAAATTTTATCCTAAAATGGGTCCTAAAACAAATTTTGAGATACCTACCCCGGCGGAAATAACCGGAAATATAATACTAAAGGGTAGTGTGAAAAATAACAATCTTCATGTATTATTAGTTTGGAATAGAGTTAATGATAAAGATATCGTAATAATAATAGGAGTTGTTACAAAAAACAGAAAATATATATTCCCATTATTTAAATTAAAAACACGGGATGATGGGGAATTTAAAATACCGCCGGATTTACTTAACAGATTGCAGCTTAAAAAATTTTCACAACTTGTTTTTACTTTAATACGCCGGTATGATATTCATCGTTCGTTCGGCAGGGATAATCTGTTCGTTTTATCACAAAGTATTCACAGCATTTTTGTAGATATACATTGAAATTAAAATTTATAGTAAAAATAATTTTATTGATGATTTTATCCATAAAAATATCGGCTCAAAGTTCGTTTGGGCTTTCCGGTTACCGGTCGCCCCTTGAAAAAGGGAACTCACTGATTAACGGTTTTGAAAGTAATCTCCCGGGTTTTTCCATGATTAAAGATTGGGGCTTTACTTTGGAATATGGCGAAACATTTTCTCAGAAAACAGCTTCAAATATCTACTTAATTGCAATTACAAAGCGATTAGGAAATAATATAATATCAGCTCGTTATACACCCGGTTACAGCAAGGAATTTGATTTTTTATCAAGTGAATCCATCTTATTGCAAGACTCAAGCGCTCAATCTATTGTTTCAAAATTTATCTATAATGAATTATTTGGAGTAGGATATTCATATATTTTTTTACCGGGTTTAAGCGTTGGATTTACTTTGAGATATTTTTCTCAGCAGTTTGCTCATGAAAGTATTGTACCGGTTTACTCCGATTCTTTGTATTTGAAAAGGGATAGTCAAGTTGAAAATGCTAATTTTTGGAAAGCTGATTTCGGATTAAATTATTTTCCATTCAAAAATTTGGCATTAAGTTTGTCTTCGGTTAATTTCCTGGATATAAATGAACGCACGGCATCCGGACAAAATCAAACTTATCAATTGAGAAGAAAAAAAGGCATTCTTGCAGGGCTTTCCTACGCTCCTTTTAATAACATCCAATTGAATTTACTTTACGAAAGTAATAATGATTTTCTGACGGGGATTAACTCGTCCCTTCCGTTTTTAAGCGGGAAGGTTGCTCTTGGAATTTCGGTTTTCCATGATGAATATCAATCTCCTTTTATTGCCGG
>CAJXGP010000242.1 GCA_913053915.1 uncultured Ignavibacteriales bacterium
ACGCAATATGCTCGGAAGACGGCCCGATGAAGGTGATGCCTATAGATTCACAGACTTCGGCAAAATGTGCATTTTCCGCAAGAAAACCATAGCCAGGGTGAATAGCATCTGCATTTGTGATCTCAGTTGCAGCAATAATATTTGAAATTTTTAAATAAGATTCATTAGATTTAGTTTACAAATCAGTTTTAAAATAAATAAAAATATATAATAATACAATGACCTTTGTAAAGTTTATTGTAAACTTAATCTTTTAGGTTATCTTTTTATCGTTTTTAAGTTGGAATCCATTTTATACTTAAAGCATCGCATAATATGAAAATTTTTTTATCAAGAATGATAATTGTAAAGCGGTTAATATTTTTTGAAAATAAAAAGGGAAATATCATGTTACAAACAAGTCTCAAACACATAACCTCGGAAGATGATTTTGATATAACAAATAAAGAAAATGAAAACGTAATGATTTGCTGTGGTAGAATGGGACCGATGTGTGTTCCTATTTACGGTATTATGGAGGAGCTTAAGAACGAATATTCTCATGTCGCTTTCAGGGATATGGAATTTGATCTGCCTGATGCTCACGTAATTAGAAATCTACCTGAATGCCGTAATTTTTCAGGATTACCTTTCACCGTTTATTTTAAGAACGGAAAAATTGTGAAAGCCACCGCCGGTATTCAAACTATGGGGCAGGTAACTGAAATTTTGAATGAACATTTCGGGAAATAATAACCAACAACATTTCTGAAATATTTTGAATATCAATTTTAACTATAATGGAAATTAATAATTTTAATTGTCGTTGATGAGAAATAATAATTGACATTAATCAGTTTTATTTATCCTATATCAATTCGCACAATTTTATCCTTAATATTAATTGTATCAAATAAGATATTTTGATAATTTAATAATAGAATGATTGTATAATAATGACTATTAATCAAGAATTAAAGTTCAGTTAAATAAATTATCCGTAATTGTTAAACGAAAAATGAAGGCAAAAAAATGAAGTATCTGAAAATTCTTAATATGCTGTTATTCAGCAGTTTAATAACATTTCCTTTGTTTGCACAATTCAATAAGGTTGTTCAGGTTAGTCATCTTGGGGAGCATCAACCTGCCGAAGTTACTATTGCAATTAATCCGACCGATACTAATAATATGGTTGCTGCTTTTATCACGAAAATTAAAAAATTTCCCGGCCTCGCCAACAATACTTATGTAACAATGGATGGAGGTAATCTTTGGATAAAAATTCATACAAAAAATCCGTATAACCGGATACAGGGTGATGACGGAGTAGCTTTCAGCAGTAATGGAATTGTTTATCATTCATATATTTCTTTTTATGGAATTTATGGTGGGCATCGCTCTTTCCCTTCAACGGGAATTTTTGTAAGTGCTTCTTATAACGGCGGCTTAACATGGTCAACACGTTCAAGAGTGATAGAGCATTATAATACTCCGAATCCTCTAGAAGATAAACCCTATGTTGTTACAGATAATTCACCGATTTCTCCGTATAAAGGAAATGTTTATTTAGCATGGACTCACTTTGCTAAGTATGCAAGTAAGAATCCAGCCGATTCATCTCAAATATATTTTTCCACGTCCACAGATTCCGGGAAAATTTTTTCTCCTTACATAAGGATTTCAAACCAAGGAGGAAATTGCTTGGATAGTAGTAATACTGTTGAAGGTGCAATTACGGCTGTAGGTCCGGAAGGACAAGTTTATGTTATTTGGGCTGGACCAAGAGGATTGGTATTTACAAAGTCGCTGGATGGGGGAAAGACATTTAGTAAAAATGAAGTGATAGGATATATTCGAGGTGGGTGGGATTTTAATATTCCTGGAATTAACAGAAGTAACGGTATGCCGGTCACAAAAGTCGATTTAAGCAACAGCCCATATAGAGGTTCAATTTATATGAATTGGATCGATGATAGAAACGGTGACCCGGATGTATTTGTAAAATATTCAAGAGATGAAGGGAAAATATGGTCTAACCCCGTTAGGGTAAATGATGATTCGTTAGGTAATGGAAAAGATCAATTTTTAACGTGGATGGCGGTTGATCCTATCGACGGTTCAGTAAATATTGTGTTTTATGATAGGAGAAATCTTAAAGGTACAATGACAGGCGTTACATTAGCAAGAAGTATTGATGGAGGAAAAACTTTTATTAACTACAAAATAAACCAAGATCCGTTTGCTTGTAATAAAAAAGTTTTCTTTGGAGATTACACCGGAATAGACGCTTACGATGGGTTGGTAGTTCCTATTTATATGCATTTTATCACTAAAAAAAATCTAACGGTTTCAGTTGCTCTATTTCGTTTTAAACCGGGTACGCAGGAAAAATTAAACTAATGAAAAATAATAAATTTATACCCTTAGTTTGACATTTCCCCGAGCTAATTAGTGTAAAGACAATGGATTAGGATAGTGGATATGACGTAGTTGTACTACATAAGGTATTTTCCTGCTATTTGCATATTCTTATCTAAGGGGTGGAATAGAATAATTTATATATGATAGATTTACAGGGGGTGGAATAGAATAATTTATATATTATAGATTTACAACTTATTATTCCACCCCCTAAACTTATTATTCCACCCCCTAAGTAAAAAGTAACTCCAGTTGATTATAATTGGTCGTCTTTCCCTTTGTCGCGAGACGAAGTTTTTGGGGTTCCATTGCATTTATTATTCCGAGTGATGAAAAGAGTTTCTTCAAATTTCTTCCTATTTGAGTACTTATATATTTAGGGCTTTCGCTGCCATTGATGTATAATGGAATCAAACGAATAGTATCCAATTCTTCCATGAGTGTTTTCATAGTTAACGGATCATCCTCGTTATGTTCAGATTTTTTCAAATTAACTTTTCTTGCTTGGGCATTTTCCATTTCGGGAAATACCTCTTGCATCTTCTTGTCTAACAAAATATTAATCAACAAGGCAAGATAACAAATCATTACATGACCTCTTATGCGATTATCTTTACGCAGATAAACAGGTCTAATATCAAATTCATTTTTTATGACTTTGAAGGCTTGTTCTACCTTCTGTAAAGATTTATATGATTTTACTATTTCTTCTTTATTAAATTCTTGTGAGCTAACTTCTGTCTGTATAAAAAACCGTCCGTCTAAATTTGCTTCTGCTAATATTGCAGAATCTATTTTCTCTATCTGAATATTGTGTTCTTCTTTTTTGCCGTAATCATCACGCTTCTCTTTTGACTGTGTTGTTTTATCTTTCGTTGTTTTCTCTATTGTAAGTTTATAGAATTTCGTTATGTGATACTTAGACAAGAATGATTTTAGTTTGTAATGAGATTCTTTTATTTTGTCTAACTCTCCTTTTAGTTTTGTCTCTTTTATCAAATTCTCAAATTTCCGAATGTTTCTTTCCCGGCTGTTTTTGTTTAGTTCTGCCATCTGAATATTATAACATACAATAAATCTTAGTTTTTCGTTATATTCTTTCTTGAATCCTTCTGATAAATCAGCGTATCGAATTTCTTGACACTCTACTTTTTTATCTATTCTTTCCAATAGAAATTTTATTATGCGTCTGTTTCGCTTATGCATACCGAGAATATAATTATTCCCTTTTGACTTGACCGTATCGATGTTTTCAACCGTAAGCATCCCACGATCCCCAACGAAGACAATTTCCGTTATCGAAAAGCGTTCCCTTAAATCTTCTATTACTTCTTCTACCGTTGTCTTATCGGGTCTGTTTCCCTCAAATACATGATGTGCAATCGGTATGCCGTCTCTGCTCATAACCAGTCCGATTACTATTTGTTCGGCATCCGGGCGCTTATCCCTTGAATACCCTTTTTTCCCTATCTCCGATTGACTCCCTTCAAAATAAACTGAGGTTATGTCATATAGTACTAATCGATTATCCATCCCATAAGATTTCAATTGATAGTATAGCTCTTCTTCTATTTTCTCCTTTGCCTCGCACAAGTATTCTAATGAACGATAATATGTATGTAGCTTCTCTTGTTCATCCTCAGGTAAACTAATGAAGTTTTTTATCTGTGAAAACATAGAGAGACTTTGCCAGCGGTAACAAGCAAGTTTGCTGCCCGGATCTGAAAATCGGTTTGAGGTTTGGATAAGACTGATCTTTGATACCGGTATTGTTACTTTTTTTGATAGAGAATTATTTATTATTTCATCCAACCCCAACTTATGCCAAATAGCAATTACCGGAAGACAAGTTCCATAGTGATAACCCTTACCGGCTCGAAAATGATTCAGTTGAAATTTGTCTTGCATTTTTACTGCTTTTATAAAAGAGAGAGTTAAACTCTCAATGTTGTCTTCGGACATATTGGAGATGTTTCCTAAGTTTGCAATAACTTCTGTAGCAGGTTGTTTTAGTTCGTTACGGTATGATCTGACATATTGCAGATAGGTGTTCTTCTTTGCTGTTGTTCTTCTAAAGCGAGCCATAATACTGTCCTATAATAATAAATTATAACCATCACTAATATAATATAGTTAGATGTCTTTGTCAAGGGTATAGTTGTACTACATTTTCCTGCGGGCTAAATCAAATGTTGCGATTATGAGCCAAAATCAACGTTTTTTGACCCTGATGACCTAACAAGTGTCAAACT
>CAJXGP010000243.1 GCA_913053915.1 uncultured Ignavibacteriales bacterium
GATCAATGTTTAACAAACCCAACAAACTCCAATCCGGTTTCATTTGCTTAAACGATAAAAGAAACTTCTTTTCATCTTCTGTTAATGATTTATTTATCGCTTCAACCAGATCATTAAAAGTTATTTCCAATTCTTTTAATTCAATCTTTTCATTTATCATTCTAATAAACTCTTGCTCGTAAACTTGTTTAATATCCTTGCGTTTTGGATTCAATAATTCTACTATTGGCCGATTGTGACTGATGAGATACACTAAAAATGCTTTCCTAATTTTCTCAGTGATCCCTTCGTTTTCCAATAATAGTTTTACGTCATATAAATCTCTTGGATGCTGTCTATCAAGTGCTGCACAAAGCTTACCACCATATAAATCAGGAAGTGATAAACATTGAGCTTTCAAGGAAAGCTCAAATATACTTTGAGCATTCTCACATAGTGAAAATGTTTTAGGATTATAGACTGATCCACGAATGACAGTATTGGGTTCTACTTTTATTGTAACTCCATTATTTACAATATGTATACCACTTAAGTAATCTGTTTTATTAAGTTTTCGTTCAATAATTCCGGCAATGCGAATTTTAGATTTTATGGACTTTCCAATTCTTTTGAGCTTTTCAGTAATATCAGTCAAAGATTCCTCTCTTTCCTTGATTGGTAAATATGTCAAATCAATATCAACTGATAAACGAGGCATATTTCTTATAAAGAAGTTAATAGCAGTACCGCCTTTTAGAGCAAAATCTTTGTCTTTATTAATTATCGGCAATACTCTCAGTAGTAATTCAGCCTGCTTGTAGTAGGGACTATACTCCATATTTTCTCAGTACGGTTATGTTATACCTTTTATCAAGAATCCCATTTTTTACAACTAATCTCTTACCTTCACCAAAATCGATTCTTGACAAATCTAAATCATCAACCCATGTATGCCCTAATTTTTCCGCCATCCACATGAATATCCGTTTAACTTTTACTGAATTGCATTGTTTAAGCAGTTCATGAACTAATTTTGGTCGTAGTGTAGTTAAACTTTCCATTATCAAATATGCCTCTTCGAATGATTGTTTTTTCGGAACCAAATATAACATTTCCATTGCAGCAAGTTCAGGGATTGACGTTTTTATTTTTAAATTTTTTATTGATACTTTACTCATAAGTATTTTGTTACTATAGTCAAATAAGTTTGTACTTGCATATTCTATTTGATTTATCCAATTTTGATTTGTAAACCATTTTGGTAATCTATCCTTCCTATTGCCATATAAGTGGATAGCTTCTTTTCCTTGTTTGATAAAGTGTCCAAACCCTCTTAATTCAAGGGCTGTTTTTCCTCCAGGGTGTATCCTTAAGCATTTTTGATCTTGTAGAGCTTTTAATGCACCATACCATTCTATTGAATCACCGGCTAGTTTGTAAGCTCCATAGCCCATAGATTCAAGCCAGTTACTTGAAACATATTTTTTCAATAGATCTTTCTGATACCCGGCTTTATTCAGATAGAAAGATATTTGAACACATCCTCGCGGCCATTCTTGAATTAATCGGTTTATTTTTTTCATCTTAAGATAACTCCTGGTCTACTTTTGATTACATTTCTAAACTATTTCATATATTGGTTTATTAATGTAGCCATAAGTAGACTAACAGTCAACTTTTATAACAACAAAAGGCTTTTATAAGCTCTCTCCAAAAAACTGGATAATAAATTAATGTAGCAGTCTTACAAAATAAAATAAAAAAGAGCTGCAAAATTTAATTACTAGTTTTTAATTGTAATTGAAAATTATTTTTAATCACTAAAAACAACATTTTTACCCTTAAATTTTTTTATAAAAAACCAAATCTTTATAAATTCAACTATTCAACAACAATAAAACACGAGCTAAATTGCCGTCACCGTTCCTATCTATAAAGAGTCCCGTTACAATTACACTGTTCTGCTTTTCACGGCATTTACGCATTCAGCCGTATCGGTGTGGACCTTCTGCCGGATATAAATTTACCGCATTTAATGGTACGAACAAGTTCTCCAAACTCGAGTTCAGAGGAAAAGGTTTGACATCATTTCCGTCAAAATCCTCGCCGGAAAAGTTTCAATTATACTTACAAAAAGTTTGTGAAACGCTTTTACTTTTTACAATAAGACGTGTAGTTGAAGGAATGGTTTTCCATATCTTATTGATGCCGGATTACGATAAAAAATTATTGAGGTTAACTTAAAATAGCCGGATAATTTTCGATAATGATTCGTGATAAAATAATTTCTTAGTCCTGATTATTTATTTATTTATTTTTATTATCTTTGTATTCGTATATTAGAGAATCTTTATTATGTCATTATCTCAAAACTTTTCATATAGAAAATCCACTCAAGCTATAAACTATTTTGCGTCTAAGCAAAATGGTGTTATCGACAAATTAAAAACTTTAAAATTGATTTATTTTGCTGATCGTTATCACCTTCGCAAATATGGACGTTTGATTACTAATGATAATTATTATGCTATGCCTCTCGGGCCGGTTGCCTCTAGTACTAAGGACATTATTGAGATGAGCGATTTTCTTAGTGAAATTGAAAAAGATTATGCAATTCGTTTTATTGAGCCAATAAGCAATACCAATTACATCAGGTCTGTTAAAGATGTTGACAAAGATGAGCTTTCTGATTCCGAAATAGAATCCCTTGATTATATTTCTGAAAAATATCAAAAATTAAGTAGTATTGAACTTTCGGAAATCACTCACAAATATCCTGATTGGGAAAAGAAAAAAAATTCTTTTACACTTGGTCAAATTAGCCGTGTTGAAATGGATTTAGTAGATTTTTTTGAAGATCCGACAGACCCAAATATTGATAAACTTTATCAACTTTCGGAAGAAGAAAAATTGGCAAGAATTGAATATTTAACTGAGTTAAACTCTCTTGATAAACTCTGGGCTTAGTATTGGTTGAAATTCCACCGGAAATACAGATTAGTGCAACCCTTTTCCCCGGTTCTGTTTTTTACTTCGTAGAAGAATTGCTAACATCCGACGAACCTCATTATTTTGTTACGTTAAATAAAAATCCAATTACAGATGTTTTGCTGCTAATGGTTTGTTCAACTTCTAAACTTGATAAAGTCAGATTACAAAATATCAATAACAAACTTGACGAAACGCTGATTGAGGTTTCCCCCTCTGAATATTCGGAATTTTCAACAATTTCTATTTTCGATTGTAATTCTGTGTTTTTGAAAACTGTTTCCGAGCTTGTTTCTAAATTATCTGACGGTAAATTAAAACTGAAATCAAAAATTCCGGATAATATTCTGGAAAAACTTCGCACTGTTGTAAAAGCTAGCCCTGTAATACCCGGAGCACAAAAACGTATTTTAGATTAAGCATTCTTTTCAATTTTTTTATTTTTTATTTAATATTGTAATAAAAATATACCGCAACTTTTTTATCATACTAAAATAAGAAAATGACTTCCGTACCTGTAAGGAAATAATCAGGCAACCGCCGGATGAAGCCTTATCAAAGGAAGGCATCTCCATTATTTTTGTTGATTTCCTTTGGGGAGCGGAAATAAAATCCATTTCTGTGATTGCGGCACCGGAATGGTTAATGTAAGCTGTGGATTTATCAGTCTGGCTAACTGAATGAAGATTTTATTTACCATACACATATAACAATTTTTCGTAATTCTTGTTTACCCTAATTTTTCTCTCTGCAACTTAAGCGAATTTTTATTGAATTTTCGATAGAGCGCCGATGATATTTACAGCGTACTGCCGGCAGACCGTCAGGTTGGCATTGTGAACATTTAGCCGTGAACATAGCATTTGAAGTTTGGAAATAATCTACTTGTCCCGATGCCTTTTTATCGGGATGTACTTTACGGGAAAAAACAAAGACAAAAAGATATCGTAATGACCAAATATTATGCTTTTAAGATATTTTAATATTCATTTAGCATAATTTTACCGGATATTCGTGAGCAATTTTGAATCTTGATTTAGTTAGGTATTTTGGTTTCATATTGGTATTATCATTTCCATAAAATATTATTGTTAAAATATTTCATTTATTAAGAGGAATTATAATGGATTTTAAAGAAAGATTAGATTTAGCAAAAAATATTCTTAGTGATTGCCCTTATAAAACTTAGAAAGAAAAAATTATTGATCTTTTCAATAATACCAATAATGATACTCCTACTGCCGCCACCGACCACTCGGTGGCAATAGATGAAAAATTACAAATAAAACAGGTTGCCGAGTAACTTTGACTAAGTCGAAGTTGTATCGAAGAAACGCGTCACCGAATAGTTATCGGCAACAAAACGAATTCGTGGTTTATCTTTTCCTTCGGAGATTTTTGAATCGTTAATCTATATTCGTTATTCCTACTGCCGCCACCGACCACTCGGTGGCAATAGATGAAAAATTACAAATAAAACAGGTTGCCGAGTAACTTTGACTAAGTCGAAGTTGTATCGAAGAAACGCGTCACCGAATAGTTATCGGCAACAAAACGAATTCGTGGTTTATCTTTTCCTTCGGAGATTTTTGAATCGTTAATCTATATTCGTTATTCCTACTGCCGCCACCGACCACTCGGTGGCAATAGATGAAAAATTACAAATAAAA
>CAJXGP010000244.1 GCA_913053915.1 uncultured Ignavibacteriales bacterium
GGTCCACATTCCGATTTATTCTAATATTTATTCGACACATAACGATGTTGCCGATAAGCCGCCTGCTCCAGTGTTTTTACCTCCGATGCCTTATATCGGGGCTGCAAGATGAATCTTTTATACGTTATATGCTATTCTGAGCGTACAAAAGATGTGAAAATCTT
Source organism: uncultured Ignavibacteriales bacterium (assembly GCA_913053915.1). The sequence continues at coordinate 165 of CAJXGP010000244.1, forward strand.
TTCGTTTTTGGGGAAAAATTGAGAATTAAAAAAAATAAAGTTTTCCCTTCTCATTCAGAATAACTATCTGCATTGTAAGGTTAATGATGTTGTTATTGCTTTCCAATTTTTAAATTAACCTTTGCCCATTCTGTAAAAGAGGAGAAAGATTCTGTACTCACTTGATTTGCAAGTTTTATTCTTGAATCTGATGAAGGTCCCATGTAAGTATATTCTTCAAAGTATCCGAACATTTCAGCAAGTTCATGAGCTCCTTCAAAAAATGTAGAAAACACTTCACTTGTTACTTGTTGAAAAGTGAAATTATGCCCTTGTTTATTTAAAGTTTCAATAATCTCATTAAAACTTAAAATTTCAGAAGATAATGATAGATATTCACCATTTCCAACTTTTTCAGGTTGCTCAAATGCACCGGCTACTACTTTACCTAAATCATTAATGTCCGCCATGTGAATAACTTTTTTGGCAGGATCGATAGGCAAAACCCAACCTTTTCTACCATCTTTTTGTACTCGAGGAGCTAGCGTACTCGTAAAATTCTGGAAATAAAATGGAGGTTGAACAAATGTATAACGGTCAAAACCTGCGTTCTTTACAACTTCATCCACTTCGGCTTTGAAAGTAAAATGTGGTACCTGGAATTTGTCCTTACTAATTTCTTTTACGTTTGGTAGTGTTGACCATACAAAGTGCTTTACTCCTGCTTTTATTGCTGAATTTACTACGGTTGTACCTTGTTTAATTTCATCAGCACCTTCCCAAAAATTGGTGACGGCAAATACACCATAAACTCCTTGCAATGCTTCATCCATTAACTTCGGATTATTTAAATCTGCTTTTACAACCTCATCTGCATTGCCTGAATAATTGTCTGGATTTCTGGTTAATGCTCTTACTTTAAATTTATTTTCTTTTACAAGTGCATTAACAACTCCTCTTCCTTGTGAGCCTGTAGCCCCGATAACTGCGATTACTTTTTTCATTTCTTCCCTTTTTTATTGTCTAAATATTACTGTCAAGTTTAACAAGGTTGTTGAAGAAAACCTGAATAATGATCTTGTTTGAAAGTTAATAATTTATTCTTAAAATCAATAGGATTTTGTTTAGATATTTCCGGTTTTAATTCATACCATTTTTCCATAGCGTTAAAAGATGTTCACTTTTTCAACCATCCCATTTGTTTTGCCATCATTTGACTTTTGTATATAACTCAAAAAATAATAACAAAAAGAATGTCCGGAATTATTCAGTTTTTCACTTTAGGGAATGGTTTTTGATCTTTTATTTGGAGTGATAAAAATCTTCGTTTAAAAAACTATGAAGATTAAATGTAGACTCTTGTGGAATATTCCCACGGTAATTATTCAGAGATATACGATTGAAAAAATCTTGTTTAGAAGTAAAATCTTTCAAATAAAAAGTACGTGCCTTATTACGATTTTTAATTAACCAATTAAGAGTAATCTTCATTTTCTCCAGGTCTTCTTCAGTTGGATTTTTATTTACATTTACAGTACCTTCAAAATAGTCGTTCAATGTATCTTCAAAATAATCCTTTTCCGAAAGTTCGTATTTTTTAATATATATTTTCCCTTCAAGCATTAGAACATAATCATTGTCCCACCCTTCGTTTATTTCGAATAGCACATTTGCAAGATTAACCGGTTCGGCTAGTAGGGATGATTTGTGTATTTGTGAAAGAATTAGTTCTATTAAAGACTTTACTTCCGCCGCTTTTTCGTATTTTCGTTTTTGAGAGTGTTCTTTCATTTTGTGAATTAATCTATTTAAAACGATTTGATTTTTACCGTAAAGAAATTCATATACTTTTTCCAGCTCATCAAGATACGAAGAATTTCTATTATTCACACAAGGAGCTGTACATCTTTCAATGTCCGCCAAAAAACATTTTTTACCCTTTGCAAATTCTTTATCGTTACATTCCCGCAGGGCAAATGCTTTATTTATTATTTTAAAAACACTATCGGCTTTCTTTTTTGAAATAAACAATCCGAAATAATCATTACCGTCAAAATCGAAATGGTTGGTTATTTCGAGAGTGGGAAATTTGTGATTACAATTGATTTTCAAGAAATATTTATTCCCGTATTTTTTTAATTGGGAATTGTGTTTGGGATTGACAAGCTTTATAGATTCAGCCTCAGTTAATAGTGCAGAGAGTTCGGAATTAGTAATTTTAATCTTTAATCTTGAAGCCTGTTGGATAATCTTTTTTGCTTTTTTAGGCGCCGTTTGAGAAAAATATGAATTTACCCTGTCCCGTAAAGATTTTGTTTTACCGATATAAATTATTTCATTCTTTGAATTTAAAAAATAATATATACCGGGCGCTACCGGTAACTCGGCAATGTCATTCGCAAGTTCTTTTTTAATCTTAATCTTTTTCAATTGCGTTTTGGGCAAAGACTGTAATCTCAATAATTCATCAATATTATTTATACCGTGTTTCTTATTAACTTCCTTTATCATTTTAATTAAAACATGAGCAGTAATTTCTGCATCGCCTAAGGCTCTGTGTTCATTTTTATTTATCAGCCTAAGATATTTGGATAACGAATGAAGTGATTTGCTTTTTAGCTGAGGATAAAGGCGTCTTGCCAGTTTTAATGTGCAAAGATTCGGATTATCAGGTTTATTTTTCCCACAGTATTTAAATTCTTTCTTTAAAAAACCGAAGTCAAAAGGAAAATTGTGAGCAGTTAAAATATCTTCTCCAATAAATTCCTCAATTTCATCTACGATATCTTCAAAGAAAGGCGCTTCATAAATATCTTGGTTGTTTATTCCGGTAAATTGTGTAGTATAATATGGAATATCTCTGCCCGGATTAATTAGAGAATGAAAAGTATCAATAATTTTTAATCCCGATACTTTAACTAATCCGATTTCAATTATATTATTTGTTCGTGAAGATAAACCGGTAGTTTCAACGTCAATAATACAGAAATTTGCTTCATCAACCGGAGTTTTTATCATTTCATTTTTGCTCATATCGTAAATCTATAATGAAATAATTTTACAATCAAAGCAAACTTTAATTTTAAAATGTTAATTCTTAAAATCGGAATATATCTTTTTAGAGGAAATTCATTTATAACACCGCATATTTGTCATTTATAGCATCGCGATTAAATATTTTAATCATATTTTTTTCAAAGGAAAGGCGAAATGATTATAATAAAATCGTAAGTTTTGTAATAATGGTAATCCGGTCCAATTAAGCCTTCTTTATTATTTCTTTTAATTATGTTCAATTTTAGATATATTTATCGCTTAATTTAGGATTTATATGACTTCATTAAATATACTTTTTATCGGAGATATAATAGGACAACCGGGTTTGATCATAGTTCAAACTTGGCTTCCGAACTTAATTCAAAAATATAAAGCTGATTTAGTAATTGCGAACGGTGAAAATTCATCAGGCGGAAAAGGATGTACTGAGAAGGAAGGTAAACTGCTTTTTGAAGTAGGAGTACATGTTATTACAGGAGGAAATCATACGTGGGATAAACATCAATCCCAAGATTATCTGAAAAAAGAACCTCGAGCTCTTCGTCCGTTAAATTATCCTAAAGGTACTTACGGAAACGGATATTATATAGCTGAAACAAAAAAGGGTAAGGTTGCAGTTATTAATCTCCAAGGCAGAACCTTTATGGCGGCAATTGATGATCCGTTTAGAACGAGCGATTGGATATTGAGTAAACTCGATAATAATGTGAAAATGGTTTTTATTGATTTTCATGCCGAAGCCACCGCTGAAAAAATTGCGATGGGAAATTATCTTGACGGTAAAGTAAGTGTTATGGTGGGTACACATACTCATGTCCAAACCTCAGATGAACACATTCTACAGAAAGGCACCGGTTATATAACCGACGTAGGGATGACCGGTCCATACGATTCGGTTCTGGGGCGGGACAAGGATCGTGTACTGTCGGCGATGGTCAGTTCAGTTCCGACACCGTTTGACGTCGCCGAGGACAACCCCAACGTGTCGGGCATTGTGGTGCGAGTGGAATCGACCACCGGCCGGGCCAAGTCGATAGAGCGCGTCTTCACGAACGGTGCAGCCGCTAAACCACCGGCCTGACGCGGCAAACTCTTGTAGTTTCCAAAGACGCTACGTTCGGATTGGATCCGCTCTATTCCGGTGTAAGGCGCCCCGCACTGTCGTCGCGCTGCGGGATTTTTCCGGCCATGATGTCGTAGAGAACCACAGTCAGCTCGCGCACGTCGTCGCCCTTGAACTTGGGTATGGAGTTTCGTACCAACTGGATGGCTTCTTCGTCTTTGGAAGTGCGCTGTGCGAGCAGTTTGGCCAGAGCGACGATGGCTCGCTTGTCGTTGGCATCGGTCATTTCGTAGGCTTTGCGGGCGATTCGAATGCTCTCGTCCGTAGATCGTTCGCTGCGCAGGGCGGCTTCAGCCAGCGCCAAGCGGGAG
>CAJXGP010000245.1 GCA_913053915.1 uncultured Ignavibacteriales bacterium
TCTGTTTACCATAAGAGTGTTAATTTTAGGTGCAGGCGGACTGCTTGGTCAATATTTGAATATCGAATTAATTAAACAAAATAAATAACGAAAAAAGAATAATGCGATTCATTCTGTGAGAATCTGTGAAAAATATCTGTGGTAATCTGTGGTAAAAAAAGAAAACCACAGATTAACACTGATTAAACACAGATAACACAGAAAGAATGATTAAAAGAGAAATAGCTGAAAAATACAAAGTTCATCTAAATGTAATATACAACTAAAAAAAAACGGGGATAATATAATCGATACGGTTGAAATTTTTCGCCCTGAGAGGTTGATAAAGATCGGCGCTGTAGATATTAATTTCAATCACTTATTCCATTTTTCAGACACTTTAAGATGCACTGTATCAAATTATGAAATGAAATTTGTAAATTTAACGACGGATTCATATAAGATAAACTTATTATATTTTTATACAGCGATAAAGATTTTAAGAATCAAAAAATTAAAATATTATTGAACATAATAAATCGGTTGAACAATTATTAGTGAAGGATTGGTTGAATAAATCATATTATAAAATAAGAATTATTGCAGCATTCAGTATAATAACGATTGTACTTGTTATTGTTCTTTCAAGAGTAAGTTACATGTTTGTCCGGAATCTTTATTTAGATCAGTTAAGCGAACAGGTGAATGTAGTAACTCAAATGTTATCAATACAGTTAGATCAAAAATATGTAAATTTGCTGCAGTTTGGAATGCCTACCGAGATGACGAAAAATTATTTCAAGGGAATCTTTCGAAAAAATTTAACTTCATCCCTGCATTCAAGAATATTTATTTTTGATAATCACTTCAAAATAATAGTTTCTTCCGATTCTACTGTAAAGAGCGGTACAATTGATGCAAGACTTCTCCTAAATCAAAAAGAAATTGAACAATTGAATGTTCATCAAGGGAATGCTTCCTTACCTTTCAAAGGAGATGACGGCAAGTGGTATTTATGGGGGTTTTACAGATTAGGTCAAAATAACTGGTTAGCAGTAAGGGAAAATGCATCACGTATTGAAATAGTTGATAAATTATCTTCTTTATTCTGGGATTTAGGAGTGGTGGGTATAATTATCTCATTATTAACAGCCTTATTTTTAGCCAGGTCGATCACAAAGCCTTTGAATAAACTTGTCGATTTTAGCCGGGAAATCGGACAAGGCGGTTTTCAGACAAAAATACCGGTAAACATGAAAGGTGAAATCGCTGTATTAGCTAAATCCATGGACTCAATGAAGAATAATTTAGCGATGCATCAGAAAGAAAAAGAAAGGATGCTTGCACAAATAGCTCACGAAATTAGAAATCCACTCGGCGGTATTGAGTTACTTGCCAATCTGACCAAAGAAGATTTAATTAAAGGAAATATTGAGCACGGTTATCTTGACAAAATTCTAATGGAAATCAACCGGCTAAAAATTTTAATAAATTCTTATTTAAACTACAGTCGACCATCTTATAGTAATCCTGTAACTTTAGATATAGAAAAAATTGTTAATGAATTAAAAAATATTTATCAGGCTAGCTTAACCCGTAAAAACATCAGGTTGATTAAAAATATTGAAAAGATCAACGTCGTTTTTGATGCCGACCATCTAAAACAAATTTTAATGAATCTTTTATCAAACAGTATTGACTCTGTAAATTCCGGTGGTGAAATAAAAATTTCATTAAATAAAAATAATGTAAAATGGGAATTGTGTATAGTGGATAACGGTAATGGAATTGCCGAAAAAAACATCAGATCAATTTTCAATCCGTTTTTCACAACTAAAAAAAACGGAACCGGTTTAGGTTTGGCAATTTGTAAAAAATTATGTATTGAAAATAATGCTGAAATTACTTTTGATAATATTCCCGGGAAAGGATGTAAGTTTAAAATATCAAAAGAGATAGTTAATGAAAAATGAAGAAATAATAGTTGTAGAAGATAACGATACAATGCGCCTTGGGATTGTGGAAAGTCTTAAGCGGAAAGGTTATAAAATAATCGATTTTGATAATGGAAACGATGCACTAAAAAAGTTTGAAATTAATCCGTTTTCGCTTGCCATACTCGATTTAAAAATGGAACCGCTTGACGGTATAGCAATACTTGCAAAGATGAAAAATATAAATCCTTTTACTGAAATACTTATGATATCTGCTTACGGTACTGTTGATGATGCTGTAAAAGCAATGAAACTGGGTGCAGCAGACTTTTTAACAAAACCATTTTCACCGGACGAATTGAGAATCAGGGTTAAAAATATTTTGGAAAAAATTGAACGCAATAAAAAAATTGAAGCACTTATTGAGCAGAACAAACTTCTTAGTAGTGAATTATTTTCCGGTTTTGAAGAAATAATAGGTAACTCGAATGCTATTAGAAAAGTATTCGAAATTATCGATCAAATAGCCGGAAAAGAAAGCACGGTTTTAATTCAAGGAGAAAGTGGAACGGGTAAAGAGTTAATAGCAAGAGCAATTCATAAGAAAAGTAAGCGAGCGGAGAATCCTTTTATTAAAGTGAACTGCGCTGCTCTTACTAGCACTCTTATCGAGTCAGAGCTTCTGGGACATGAAAAAGGAGCTTTTACAGGAGCGATTAAACAAAAAAAAGGACGTTTTGAGTTAGCTGATAACGGCACCTTGTTTTTGGATGAGGTAGGAGATATTTCACCCGCAATGGAAGTAAAGCTGCTTCGAGTTTTACAGGAAGGGGACTTCGAAAGGGTTGGCGGCGAAGAAACAATTCACACTAATGTTAGAATTGTTACTGCAACTAATAAAAATTTGAATAATTTAATATCGCTTGGAAAATTTAGAGAGGACTTTTATTATAGGATTAGTGTGATACCTGTAAATCTTCCTCCTCTGCGTGAACGTAAAGAAGATATCCCGCTGCTTGTCAAGCACTTTCTGAAAAAGAGTAGTAAAAAAAATCATCATATTGAAAAAGAAATCGATAAAGAGGGAATGATGCTATTGCTTGATTATCCTTACCCGGGAAATATTCGAGAGCTTGAAAACCTTATTGAAAGATTATGCGTAATTTCAACCGGTAAAATTATATCACCTAATTTGATTGCACGGCATCTTACCGGCAATATTATATCTAATCATTATTATGATAATCTCCCTTTGGCTGAAGCTCTCTACTCTTTTGAAAAAAGTATGATTATTCAGGCAATGAAAAAAGCGGAAGGAATTAAAAACCGGGCTGCAAAGATATTGGGGATTAAAACGAGCACACTTTATTATAAATTAGAAAAACATGGACTAATGTGATGAATAAAATTAAAATATTGGCATTACTTTTATTTATCGGATTTACATTCGGCTTACAAATAAACGCACAGAACGTTCCAAAACTTGAGGATTTGTATATTCATTACAACAATAAATTAACAAATGAAGTGAGCAAACTAGATACATTAAAAAAGGATCTTTATGCTCAAGTAAATATAATCAATACCGAGAAAGAAAAGGGAAAACCAAACAAGGAGAAAATAAAAAGCTTAATGGCTTCATCCGTTGTTATCTCGAATAAAGTTGACAAACAGCAAAAAATAGTTAATAATCTAAAAGATGAAATTGAGTTGTTGAAAAAAAAACTAATGGAAAAATATTCTGTTATTATTGATTCGCTTAATACTATTTTGAAATCAAATAAAAATATTAAAGATAAAGAAAAATTGAAACCGGAAATATTTTACTATACGGAAAAACGTCTCAAATTATATCCCGGGATAAAATTACTTTCGTTTTTTCCAAATAAAATTTTACAAATTGACCTTAGCAAAATAACCGATACCACTGAAAAGAAATTATATAAAGAATATCTGCAAAAAGCACTTTCTGAAGTTAATGATAGATTAATGAGCGTAACAGGTCAAAGCAATGAAATTGTTCGCATGATAACGCTTCAGAAAAAAACAAAGAGGTTTTTGGAAGAAACAGAATTCGGCAACAGCATCATGCCCGGAAGTTTTACTTCTCAAACTACTACTTTGAGCGCTAAAACAACCCCAATGACTAATTTATTCAGTAAGGCTAGAGACGCTTTGAATGTTTCTTTATTGACAAAAGTCCGGGATTATACTTTACTGTTAAACCAGCTTGATATCAATGAGATAACAAATTCAAAATTGAAATGGCAATTGGTAATCAATCCAAAAAATAAACACTTGGATTTACAGCAGTACCAAGAATTACTATTGGAAGTCAAGAAAAGATTAAAAGATTATAAGATTGTTTTGATGCATAAGCTCGGGAAAAACTAAATGTTGAAAAATTACCTTTCAAAGTTTTTCTTCACATTATTGGCAGGGCTTTTTATAAGCATACCTTCTGAAGCACAATTCAATTATAATATTTACGGCGAAACCGGTATTTATAATTCATCCGGGAAAGGACTTCAGAATACAGGTAATCTATTAGCTTCCGTTGAAGGTACGGCAGGTTATAAATTTTTTCAGAATAACCGAAACCTGGGCCTCTTGAATAAACTCCGAGGGGGAGGAGTGAAGTTTCCCCCCGGTGAAAAGAAAGCTGCCGGCCGGAAACTCCGGGGATTGACCTTTGTCCTCACCG
>CAJXGP010000246.1 GCA_913053915.1 uncultured Ignavibacteriales bacterium
AGAGAATTTCGACAGATAATAAAGCGCCCATCGATTCGTTAATAAATCGTTTATCCAGACAATCTGTAAATTTATCTTACACAATTGAAAATACTAAAAAACTTACCGGTAATTTGAATTCTTTATTATCTAAAGTAAATAAAGGTCAAGGTACAATTGGTAAGCTAATTACCGATGATTCGCTTTATAATAATTTAAATTTTACACTAATTCATCTAGATAGCTTGATTCAGGAAATACGTAAAAATCCAACTAAGTTTTTAAAAATAGATATTTTTTAAAGTTATCTCATATTAATTTTTACAACAATTAAAAAAAGACACAATAAAATCTAAATTAATACTACATCAGTCATAGATATTATGATAATAGCCGAAGATTCGATTGAAACGATCAAAAAAAATTATTATAACTAACGATAGTATTTGAAATATAATTTAAGAATGCCATTCTCACGAATGCGGGAATGACATCCTTGTATTTTACAAAAAACATACAAATTATAAATATGCTTTTTCGCCGAGAAGAGCCTCGTCAACGCCTTCTTCTTCTTCTTCTTTTGTAACTTTAACAGGTGTAAACTTATTAATTATCACAAGCATCACATAAGTAAATACAAATGCATAAATGGAAGCTCCAATTACCGATACCAATTCTTTAAGGAAGAAAGTACCGCCTCCAAAAAACAATCCGTTTGCACCGCCTGGGTTTATTGCAGTAGAAGCGAATGAACCGAGCATAATAACACCAATTGTACCGCCTACACCGTGAACACCCCAAACATCAAGTGCATCGTCCCATCTAAATTTATTTTTTAAATCAATAGCAAAAAAACATATAATTCCCGCGATAACTCCGATAATAGCAGCGAAAGTTGGAGAAACAAATCCGGCAGCAGGCGTTATAGTGGCTAAACCGGCAACAGCACCCGTTAAAAGTCCTGTGAATTTAGGTTTCCCGGTTCTATTCCATTCAATGACCATCCAAGTAATCGCAGAAAAAGACGCCGCAATATCTGTATTTAAAAATGCCACCGCTGTAATTGAGTTAACTTGCAGTTCACTACCGGCGTTAAAACCATACCATCCGAACCATAAAAGCCCGGTGCCGATAGCGACAAGGGGTATACTGTGAGGTCCGGATTCTTTGACCTCTCTTTTACCCACATAAAGTACAGAAGCAAGTGCAGCCGCACCCGCAATAGCGTGAACAACAATTCCCCCTGCAAAATCCAAAACTCCCCATTGTTGAAGTAGTCCGCCGCCCCAAACCATATGAACAAAAGGAAAATAAACAAAAAGCTGCCATACAATTAAAAATACAAGATATGCTTTAAATCTAATTCTGTTTGTAAAAGCTCCCGTAATAAGAGCCGGTGTAATAATAGCGAACATCATCTGATATGCAATAAACACAATTGTTGGAATATTTCCTTTACCGGAAAATGCGGTTGAAAGTGTGATACCGTTGAAAAAAGCTTTGTCGAAATTTCCAATAATACCTCCGGCACCGCCGCTAAAACAAAGTGAATATCCAACAAAATACCATAATATTGTGGTTATTCCCATAGATACAAAACTCTGCATCATAATGTTAAGTACATTTTTTCTACTGACAAGTCCACCATAGAAAAAAGCAAGACCCGGTGTCATAAGCATAACAAGACTTGTTGCAATCAGCATAAAACCAGTATTACCTACATTAAAACCCATAAAACACCTCCTGAAATTGATTGATTCTAGTGATTATTGAAATATGGTTTGATTTTTTTTGTTCCGAATACCATAAAACTTGAATAGTTAAATGTTTAGTTTGTTTGATATAAGCAAATTAAGAAATGTTGCGTATCTTTAGCAAATTTAATTTTCTCAAGATCTGATCAGCCATAAATATTCTTCTGATTTTCTTTTAAAATTTAATGCCGTATCCTATTAAATTAAAAATTATCATCTATACTTTTTCAAAAAGCAACTATCCGGAATATATCAAAACTAAACAATTACGATAAATATAATCGGGAATCAATAGCCTATTATAAAAATCTGTGTTATCTTGTGAAATAATTTTAAAAACTTAGGAAGATATATCATAAATGAATGGGTGCAAAAAACTATCTTAGGGCAAATAGTTGTTAACATTTTCCACTCTTAAAAAAAAAGGATTATTTTATGAAAATTCAATTTATCGGTGCCGCACAGACGGTTACAGGTTCACAGCATTTACTTCATATTAATGGGAAAAAAATATTACTGGACTGCGGACTTTATCAAGGTAAGCGAAAAGAAGCTTTTGAAATAAATCGACATTTCAAATTTAATCCTGAACAAGTAGATTTATTATTGTTATCTCACGCTCATATCGATCACAGCGGAAATATACCTAGTTTGGTAAAAAATGGTTTTAAGGGGCATATTTATACTACGGCTGCAACGGTGGACCTCTGTAATATTATGCTTAGAGATTCCGCTTATCTTCAAGAGCGTGACGTGAAATGGGTGAATAAGAAAAGAGCAAAGGAAAATAAAAAGTTATTTGAACCACTCTATACTGAAGGAGATGTGGAAATAGCGATGCAGCATTTTATCGGTGTCCAGTATGATAATTCCGTTGAGGTTTCACCGGGTGTTATTGCCACCTTCCGAGATGCAGGGCATATTTTGGGTTCTGCAAGTATTCAATTGGAAATTACCGAAAACGGCAAGCAAATTAGACTCGGATTTACCGGTGATATAGGCCGAGACGAAATGCCTATTTTAAGAGACCCTAATCGTTTAAGGGATTTAGATGTTATCATAATGGAAAGTACTTACGGTAATCGATTGCATGCTGTCTCCGGGGAGGTTGAGGAAGAATTGGCTACTATTATCAGGCAAGTCGCCGATAGGAAGGGGAAAATAATTATTCCTTCCTTCGCGGTTGGTAGAACACAGTTAATAGTATATATGCTTCATAAATTGTGGGAGGAAAACAGAATTCCACCAATGCCTATTTATGTAGATAGCCCGCTTGCAGTAAGAGCTACCGAAGTTTTCAGACATCATCCCGAATGTTTTGACCGGGAAACCAATAGATTTTTTCTACAAGATCATGAAGACCCATTTGGTTTTAGAAGACTTAAATATATAACCGATGTTGAAGATTCTAAAGCGCTGAATACTAAAGCAGGACCTTATATAATAATTTCAGCTTCCGGAATGGCAGAAGGTGGTAGAATACTTCATCATCTGAAAAATAATATTGAAAATCCAAATAATCTTATCCTTTTCGTTGGGTATGCTGCCGAAAATACTTTGGCGCGCAAAATTATGGACGGGGCAGAGGAGGCTAATATACTGGGTGAAAAATATAAGATTAAAAGTCAGATAAAAAAAATGGATTATTTTTCCGCTCATGCCGATCAAAAAGGATTCGTTGAATATCTAAAATTTAATTCTTTCGATAAATTAAAAAATATTTTTCTCGTTCACGGTGAAGAGATTCAAGCAATGCCTTTGAAAAAGAAATTGGAAGAAAAGGGATATTCAAATATTTATTTTCCCGCTCCGGATGATATATTTGAAATTTAATACATATAAATATTAACGGGGTTTATCTTTTTGTAAGTAATTAGACAAAATTTTTACTCTTTACATAAACGGAAAAAATTAAATAGATGATCCTTCATAGTGTTTAGAATAACACATCAGTACTTTTTAAGGTAGACTTATGTCATTATTTTGCCACATTTTCTACTTTCTCTGATTTAAACGGAAAGTCAAAAAAGTAATGATGTTGATCCTCGAACTTGATTTTATCCTTTGTAAGATAATATTTTTCAACTTGAGATGAATTATTTAAATCCTTAGTAAAGGGAAGATATATCCCATCTTCATAATATTCTTTGAGCAATCTAATTTGTTTATGACTTACAAGATATGCCATATCAACCAAAATTTTTCTAATATTATGATCGTATTCTTTCCTTAAATAGATAGTTCTCATTTTACAAATCCTTATAATAAAATAATGACAAATTTAAATAAAAAATTTAGAATATGCTGAATATATGACAAATATTTCATATCGTTATTTCGATAGAGAGATATTGATATAAAAATATGATAAACAATTGTAAAATTAGCGGAAATAATATTTGGGTCGGAAATTTCTCTTTTTTTAAAAAGTTGGAGGTTAAAAAAAGAAAAAGTCTGATCAATAATAAAACCGGACTTTTTTTGGTACGCCCGGAAGGATTTGAACCCTCAACCCTCAGATCCGAAGTCTGATGCTCTATCCAGTTGAGCTACGGGCGCTTTTGTGATAAATTTGTATGCGATAATTATCTATGAAGTGCCTCTAAAAAAGTCACTTTCAAACTTTTGAATTACGAACATTAATTATAATCATATCTTTTCACTAAAGTAATTCCTTTTTTAATAGAATTCACCTATGCAAAAATAATAAAAAATTTCTTTACAAAAAAAACGAAGATTTGACTGACGATACTGTAAAATAGAACGGAACTTAATAATAACTTAATGATAATTTAACATATATTTAATATTTATTTCCACCTCAATTGATATATTGTATTTAACAAAATTATTTTCATCTTTTGAGGAAGAAATGCAAA
>CAJXGP010000247.1 GCA_913053915.1 uncultured Ignavibacteriales bacterium
AGTATATCAAGCAGCGGAGTGGGAGCGAAGAATTTTTCCAAGAAATTATAATTAGAGAATAAAATTAATGTCAAGATTAGTACTAATAATTGTAGCCGGCGGTTATCTATTATATGGGATAACAAATTTAATGCTGAATAGGAATGTATTATATTCAACAAATCTTTCCTACGAAAGTTATAGTTACGGGCAGGTGAGAAATACTGCCAATAGTGTAGCTCAAATGGTATTATCCAAACTTGCCGACAATCCAAAATGGAGAACCACCTTTCCACAAAAGATTTCATTGTTCGGCGGAACTGCTACTTATACGGTTGTTACGGTAAATAATAGCAACGAGAATAATAATAATGAAGATAACAATCATCATCATGAAAATGAGAATGAGAAAAATAATCATGAGAACGAAAATGAAATGAATCATCATGAAATGAATCATCATGATAATGACGGAGAGAACGATGATAATGACGGGTTAAATAATAATAACAATATCTCATCAAATCTTATTAAAATTTCGGTAACGGCAACATATAATAATATAACCAGATCAGTTATCGTTTATGCTTCATTGCCGAAACCTAAGGCAACGGTTCCGAAATTTATGAATTATGCGTTATTAACACAGCGAAGCATTGCAATAAACGGTAATGTAAAAATTTTAGATGATAATAATCCTTCATGGAACGCTAATGTCCATACTAATTCAAATTTTTCAATGAACGGTAATAATAAAATTAAGGGGTTTGTAACCTATTCGGGTAATATGCGTGCAAACCCCAGTTGGAGATTAAATACTGAAATAGTTCCAAACCAAAATTCAAAAAACTTACCACATTTCCAGCAAACATCATTAGTAAAAATTCCACTCTTTATACCGGATAATTTTAAAAGCAAGGCAACAACAGTTTACAATTCCAATGCAATTTTTAATAAAAAAAATATTATTCTCGGTACAAAAAATAATCCTAAAATAATCTATGTTAACGGTAATTTAACGATATCGGGTAATGTAACCGGTTATGGGGTATTTATAGTACGGGGTAATATTAACTTAAGTGGTAATATAACTATAAATGCGGAAGATCCCAGCGGCAGTAATTTGGGCCTTTATACAAGCGGTAATATCAACGTTAGCGGTAATGTAATATTAAAAGCTCAAATATTTGCGAATCAAAATTTAAATTTTAGCGGTAATGTTAAGGTATACGGAAGTATCACAACGAGAGGTGCTTCTAATTTTTCGGGAAATATCAGCATTTTTTATAAGCCTGCAAACGCTAATTTAACTTCGCAGTTTTGGAATAATAATTTAAACAATACTATTACCGATAATTTCGGATTCGCCAAAAAAAGATTAAAAATCAATGCATGGTATGAATGATATTTGCTTGAAAAGCAAAACAATGGAATGAATAAGGCTTCTGTAAAATAAAATATCGAACTAATTTGTCATTTCGACCGTAGGGAGAAATCTCTGAATATACTCATTAAGAGGGTGGAATAAAATAAGTTATCGAATTAGAATTTCTAAATAACAGTTATTTATTCTTGTATTATATGCAAGTTATTCTATTCAACCCCTTTATGGCTGTAAAATTATGATAAAACAATTACCGAACGCTCGGAATGTTTACTTAGTTATTTTAATATGAAGCTCCTTAAGTTGATCTTCGGAAACCGTTGAAGGTGCGTCATCTATTAATGAAACGGCACTAGCGGTTTTCGGAAAAGCAATAACTTCACGAATGGAACTTTCACCGGCAAATATCATTGCCATTCTATCGAATCCAAAAGCAATCCCACCATGTGGGGGCGCACCGTATTTAAATGCATTCATTAAAAATCCAAATTTATATTCGGCTTCTTCATCGCTAATCCCAAGAGTTTTAAACATTTTCGATTGCAACTCGGCATTATGAATTCTAATACTACCGCCGGCAATTTCATTTCCGTTGAGTACAAGATCATAAGCTCTGGCTCGTACTTTACCGGGTTCCGAATCAATATATATTAAATCTTCAATTCTCGGTGAAGTAAACGGGTGATGCATAGCGTAATAACGTTTAGTCTGTTCATCCCATTCGAACAAGGGAAAATCGGTTATCCATAATAATTTAGGTTCCGAATCGGCATTAAATAAATTTAAGCGTTTAGCCATTTCTAGTCTCAAATTTCCCATAACGGAAAGAGCTTTAATTTTAGGGCCGGAAATAATGAATAACAGGTCACCATCTTTAGCACCAAGGGTATTGATCAAATTATTTTTTTCAATATCGGTTAAGAATTTAGCCACAGGAGCTTCAACGCCGTTACCTTTAACCCGCATCCAGATCAATCCGCCTGCGCCTAGTTTTTTCACAAAGTCGGTTAATACGTCAAGTTGATTCCGAGTGTAATTTCCGCAGCCGGGTACAAGAAGCCCCGTAATAATTCCGTCGTTTTTAATTTGGTCTTGAAAAACTTTAAAAGATGTATTATTAAAAACACTGTTTAAGGTAATCATTTCGAGGTTAAATCTTAAATCAGGTTTATCACTTCCATACTTTTCCATCGCTTCATCAAATGTTAAACGAGGGATGGGGATTTGAAGATTTCGATTCCATATATCCCTAAATAAGATTTTCATAAGACCTTCGACAATTTGAAAAATATTTTCCTGATCGACGAACGACATTTCTACATCTATCTGAGTAAACTCAGGTTGCCTGTCGGCACGAAGATCTTCATCTCTGAAACACTTTACAATTTGGAAATAGCGATCAAGACCGGAAACCATTAGTAATTGTTTATAGGTTTGTGGAGACTGTGGAAGTGCGTAAAATTTACCTTTGTGAAGACGACTAGGAACCAGATAATCCCTGGCTCCTTCAGGAGTGCTTTTCATTAAAATCGGAGTTTCGACCTCAATAAAATTATTATCGTCAAAATATTTTCTGGTTATTTGATACATCTTATGTCGAAGAATCAAATTTTTTTGAAGGGCGGGTCTGCGTAAATCAAGGTATCGATATTTTAATCTGATGTCTTCACTTGTATCTAGTTTATCTTGTATGGGAAAAGGAGGTGTTTTCGCTTCGTTTAAAATAACTAACTTATTAACCATAACATCAACTATTCCGGTATCAAGAGCTTGATTTTCGGTTCCTTCCGGTCTTTTTCTTACAGTGCCTTCTATGGAAATGACAAATTCGTTTCTAAGTATGGCTGCATTTGCATGTGCTTTTTTGTCAAAGCCCGGTTCAAAAACCACTTGGGTAATACCGTAACGGTCACGCAAATCGATAAATATTAATCCGCCTAAATCACGCCGGGTATTTACCCAACCATTGAGTACAACGCTTTCGCCAATATTATTCTCTCTAAGTTCGGCACAAGTATGAGTTCTAGTTTTATAATGCATCTTATCTAAATGATCTCCTAAATTAAAAAAAATTATAAGCATTAAAATTAATCAATAAATAAAGGTCAAACAAATGATATTATTTAAAAAAATGGATTAACTGATATAATTTCTTATTTATTCTTAATTTATCTTTTTAAAGAAGGTGCATAAGATTAATTGGCACAATGCAGAATTTTTGTTTAATTTGATCAAAAAAGTATTAAACTCTTTTAAAATGAAAATAATAAATAAAATTCAACAATCGGGGATAGTAGGAGCCGGAGGAGCCGGTTTCCCAGCTCATGTAAAAGCCAAAGCAAGTGCAGAGATTGTTATAGCAAATGGCGCTGAGTGTGAACCGTTGATTCATAAAGATTATGAACTAATGGTGAACTTCGCCGATGAGATTGTCAGAGGTATGGAATTGGTTATGGAAAGTACTTCTGCTGCTAAAGGATATTTTGGGATTAAATCTAAAAACAGCAATGCAATTGAATCGGTAAAAAAGCAAATAAGAAATAATGCAATTGAAATAACAGAGCTCGGAGATTTTTATCCCTCCGGCGATGAATATGAATTAGTTTATTCAGCAACTAAAAGATCAATTCCACCGGCAGGAATTCCCCTCGATGTAGGTTGTGTCGTTAATAATGTAGAAACATTTTACAATATATCAAAAGCAGCAGAAGATATTCCGGTTACCGA
This sequence comes from uncultured Ignavibacteriales bacterium, assembly GCA_913053915.1. Next base: position 4,091 of record CAJXGP010000247.1, read on the forward strand.
AAAATTTGTATCCGTAGTTGGTGCGGTTAAAAAACCGTCTTCGTTTTTTATTCCAATCGGTACTACTTTTAGAGAGCTTCTTAAAGTAGCGGGAGGTGCTTCAGTTGACGATTTCGGTATGTTTGTAGGTGGTGTTATGATGGGTAATCTGACTTTTGATCTTGATGAGGTAGTAATCAAAACCACTACTGGACTGATAGTGCTTCCGAGAGAGCATTACTTAATTAAAAGAAAAAACCAACCCGAACAAAACTGGATGAGAATAGGTAAATCGGCATGTGATCAATGCACTTATTGCACGGAATTTTGTCCCCGTTACTTATTGGGATATGATGTACAACCGCATAAGGTAATGAGGTCTCTTCAATTTACTAAGACCGGTAGCCATGTTTGGAATCAAATGGCTGAGTTATGTTGCAGTTGCGGCTTATGCACTCTTTATGCATGTCCGGAAGACCTTTATCCAAAAGAAACATGTGATAAGGCTAAAAGAGAAATGCGAAAAGAAGGAATTA
>CAJXGP010000248.1 GCA_913053915.1 uncultured Ignavibacteriales bacterium
AGTTACTCTCTAATGGAATATTAGATGATAAATTAACATCCAAGTTAATATTTCAATCTAACCGAAATAAATCTAAAAAAAATGAATATGTAAAAGTTTCCCTTTTTTGTGTGATGGGCATATCCGGTTTTTTGACTTTTTAAATCAGACCCAATCAATTATTATTGAAATAATTCCATTTTTATTATGAGGAGTTTTTAATGCAAAGTTTTTTGCAACAAATATATTTTGGAAACAGCGTTTTGCAGTATTTAACGGCGCTTATAATTTTTATTGCCGGTATTATACTGATTAAAGTTTTCAAAAAAATAATTTTTGTTCATCTAAAAAATTGGGCTGCAAAAACAAAAACCACCATCGATGATTTTTTGATAAAAAATTTCGAAAAAATGATTGTACCGCTTTTGTACTACGGTACATTTTATCTTGCCGTTAAAAGCCTATCTTTGTCGGTGAAAGTGAGCAAAGTGATAGACGTTGTATCCATTATTTTAGTGACATATTTAATATTAAGGTTGGCTACCTCATCGTTAAATTATTTTTTGGATGTATATTTAAAAAGAAAAGGAGAATCGACTACACGTCGAAAAGAAATAAGAGGAATTATGACCCTTACAAATTTTTTAATTTGGTCATTGGGTCTGATTTTCCTTCTTGATAATTTTGGGTTTAACATTTCCACAATTATCGCCGGCTTAGGAATCGGCGGAATTGCAATAGCATTGGCTGCTCAGGCAATATTAGGAGATTTATTCGCATATTTTGTGATCTTTTTCGATCGCCCTTTTGAAATAGGAGATTTCATAATTGTTGGCGATAAAATTGGTGCAGTTGAATATATCGGCATAAAATCTACACGATTACGTGCATTAGCCGGAGAACAACTGATTATCTCTAATAAGGACCTAACAGATTCGCGAATTCATAATTACAAAAAGATGGAAAAGAGAAGAGTTGTTTTTAACTTAGGTGTTACCTATCAAACAAAAGCGGAAGTCCTTGAAGAAATTCCAGGTATTGTAAAAAAGATAATTGTAAAACAAAATGACTCAACTTTTGACCGTGGACACTTCGCTTCATACGGAGATTTCAGTTTAAACTTTGAATTTGTTTATTATGTTATCGGTGCAGATTATACTAAATATATGGATATTCAACAAGCAATCAATCTAAGTATTTATAAAGAATTTGAAAAACGGGGTATTGAATTTGCTTTTCCGACTCAAACACTGTTTATTGAAAAAAACAATGATAGTAATGTTAAAACCGATTTAAGTTAAATATAATGATACGCCGGTTAGGTAATAAGCAAGAATATTTTCAAATAACAAGTAATAATATATATTGGAATGACGAATAACCCCTCTTATGGGATTTACAATCGCAAAAATAAAATAAAAAACCTATACCATTAATCCGGGAACGGAAGTAAAAACTATCTTCTATTGTGCGCTTCCAAAAGAGACGAAGCTCTCGGTTTATAAAGAAGATGATATAACACATCCAAATAAGATTGCATTTCTTCCATCTCTATATTTGTGCTGTACTTCCAGAACCCATAAATTTTTGATAAGCTTAAAAGATTTTCTGCATATAGATCCCAATTATACGCCATATCGACACGTTTAATAGCTTTTTGAGAAATTTTATCCCAATAGGATTTTTCTTTTTTACACCTTTCGATAAAATGAATTATTGTTTCCGTTGTATTTTTACCATTTATCGGATCGATATGAAAACCGCATACATGATCTTGAATAATTTCAAGAGGTCCTCCATACATAGTGGCGAACACAGGAAGACCCGATCGCATAGCTTCAAGTACGGTTAAACCAAAGCCCTCAAATAAAGCTGGCTGAACAAACAAGCCTTTGTGATCGGCAATTATCCGGTAAACTTCACCTGTTTGATCTTTTCGTAATAATTTTCCAATCCATCTAACTTTATTTTGAATATTATATTTATTAATCAGGTAATGCATTAATTGAATTTGTTCTTTTTCTTCATTGTCATTCGATTTATTGACATCCACATTTCCGGCAATGATAATCAGGTTAGCATATCTTTGCAGTTTTTCGCTTTCGCCGAACCAAGTAACCAGTGCGGTTAAGTTCTTAATTCTATCTAATCGAGCCAATGAAAAAATTGGAATGAGATCAGGATTTTCCAATATACCAATCGCATCTTCATTTTTTTCATTTTCGAATAACAATTTTTGTAATTCAACCCGGACCTCTTTAAGCCGGTTTTCTTCCTCGGTGTAAGGGAAATATATTTTTTTGTTAACACCTGGCGGAACAATATTGAATTTAGGGCTGAAAAGATTTATTCCCCCTTCAACTCTATAAAGTTTCGGCATAGTAAAATTCACATAAGATTCATACTGTCCGATGCTGGATTCGGTTCCTGCAATTTCCTGGTACGTTGAGGTAATAACAAGATTAGCAGAATTCATAGCAATCAAATCGGCGGTAAATTGAATCGAAAAATTATAATATTGTTCAAGCCCGTCCCAATAAAGATCGCTGAAAAGATATTTACTTTTTTCCAATGCATGAGCGATATTACATTGAGTAACACCGAATACATTAGCCAACATAAAGGCAACCATATTGCCGTCGGAATAGTTTCCAATAATAAAATCCGGTCTTCCATTGAATTCCGCGCGTAATTCTTTTTGAGCATCCTCGGCAAAGTGCTCTAAATAAGGCCAAATTTCAAATCGTGAAATCCAATTATCCGTTACCTTCTTATTATGCATTCTGAACGGTACACGCAATATCCATGAATTTTGAGTTTCATGAACCTTTTCCAATCTTTTATTTGACATAGTACCATCAGCATTCGGAATCAACCGGGTAAGAATTATAATTTTAGGTTTAGCATTCAAACCCGATTCTTTCAAAGATTGAATTAATTTTTTTTCAAGAGCCTTTACTTGGTCTAAAATATATACTACTTGCCCGCCGGTATCCGGTTTTCCAAGAACCCCTTCCTGACCGAAATATCCGTGAACGGAAACAACAGTAATATTAAATATCATTGGAATTCTTGATAAAAATTCTTTAAGTACTTGGTAATCCGGTGTTTGCAATAAACCATCCAGCATTTCAAGGCTTTCTATAATATGCTGAGCATTATCGCCTAAACCGGCTTCAAACCCCAATTCCTGTAATTGATTTTTTAATTTAATGTATGGTTTATCTTCGTCTTTCTTACGAAGGAAAGAGAGTGCCCTATCAATTTGGTTACTTAATTGTTCGGGTGTGCTTATTCTGGAGTTTAATATCAACTGTTCGGAATTATGTTTATGAACAAATAAAAAATCAAAAAGAGCTTTTTGTAATTTCTCAGGTTGTGTGAACAAATTACTTGATAGATAACGATTGAGGTATTCAACTCCTCTGCCTATGTTTTTGGACTCTCTTATACTTGGAAACTTATCGTAGAAAGTGTTAAAATTTATACTAAGAATATTATTTTCGCCATTTGCGTCCACAAAGAGTTCTTTAATTTTTAAGTATTCTTTTGTTGAGATAACTTCGAAGTAATGTTCTTCAATATTGAAATGATAGAATTGAGACATTGCTATTTTTTCTCTAATCTCAAAATAAATTGAATTTCCGAAAGCAACAGATTCATTAATTTTATAAATTATCTCCTCAATTGCTTTATGATTAGCTCCTTCATCGGCTTTTTTAAAGTTTTCAAAAATATCCAGTAAGTCACCTTTTATCAATAATTTTTTTTCATAAGTGGCAACTTTAGTTAAGTATCTGAAAAAGTCTTTTTTATTTTTTTCTATTAAAATTCTGACGTTCTTAATCAAAATCGTCTTCCTTTCTAAAATTTAAAAAATTATAGAATTCTATTCCCTCAACGATACCCCCTGCACAAGCTCTATCGGCGAAATAAATTCTTTTACTACCCCGCAGAATATCGAGCTCGCTACTATAATTGGCAACAACTATGCCTAACAGTTCACCCTTCAACATTTCCAAGTCGTTACCGGAATCACCCGCTACTAGGATATTTTCATAAGCCAGATTCCAACGGTAGCATAGATACCTGATTGCCTTACCCTTTGAAGCGCGGTACGGAAGTATATCGAGATATTGTCCATGACTGAATATTGCATTAGTCTTTAATTTATCTTTTATCAATGTCTCTTTTATTAACTCAAGCTGTTCAGGGACATCGTTTGTGTAATAACTGACCTTAAATTTGCTCTGCACTTCCTCCTCCTGATATTGAAGGAAGTCAAATTGATTTAATAAATTAACTATTCTATCACGCTGCCATTGATTTGAAATATGAGCATCCCATCCTTTAGAATAAACTAAATCACCTTTATAATTATAATATATTTCCGAGCCGACAGATGAAATGATTAAATCGGGCATTAGTACATTATTTTCCTTTAAGACTTTAACTGCCGACTGAATTGTTCTTCCGGTAGCCACTGCAAAACCGATTTTCTGATGACAATTTTTTATGATTTCCTTAAACTCATTTAGTGCGCCCTCATCGCCCAGCAAAGTATGATCGACATCGCAGATAATTAATTTTTTCATAACCAACAATTTTCTCCCAAGCGG
>CAJXGP010000249.1 GCA_913053915.1 uncultured Ignavibacteriales bacterium
CCGCGGTATGTTTAGATTTGCGTTAAACCATAATATCATAGAACATGTTCCGACAATCTTTATTCATAATCCAAAAACTCAAAGAAATCTTCCTGAAATAATCTCTTTTAATATGTTTCAGAAAGTACTTGAAAATGTTGATGAATTTGTCGATAATAAGAATAGAGCAATATTAATTAAAACAATTTTTGAAATTTTATACGGATGTGCAATCCGGGTTTCCGAGTTATGTAATATAAATTCCGTCGACTTAGACCTTGATCAACAAACGTTAAAAATAACAGGGAAAGGAAATAAACAGAGAATTGTACCTGTAGGAAGTAAATCTATTCCCATTCTGAGAGAATATATTAATTCCAAATCTATTATAGAACCTAATTCACCTTTATTTACAAGTAAAAACGGAAAAAGAATTTATCCTCGATTTGTGTACAGAATAGTTAATAAATATTTATCACAAGTAACTGATATAAAGAAGAAAAGTCCGCACGTTCTTAGGCATAGCGCTGCAACACATATGCTGGATAACGGTGCGGATTTAAGAGCAGTAAAAGAAATTTTAGGACACGAGAATCTTTCCACAACGCAAATATATACACATGTTAGTATAGAAAGATTAAAAAATGCTTATAAAAAAGCTCACCCAAAATCTTAACTTAATAGGAGGCTTATATGAACGTTTCAATAACGGCCCGTAAATTTAAAGCGCATGATACATTAAAAGAATTCATTCATAACGAAGTTTCATCTTTACAAAAATTTTACGATGATATATTGGATGCAGATGTTATTTTAAGCTATCTAAACAATAGTAATAGTATTAAAATTGCTGAAATTATTATCAAAGTACCGGGACAAACACTAACAGCCCAGGAAAAATCCGACAATTTTAAAAAATCGGTAAGTGCTTCGGTTGAAAAATTAACCCGTCAATTGAAAAAATTGAAAACAAAAAAAAGTAATCAATAGAATAGAATGATTAATATAAATCAAAATTCTATTGTTCGCAAAGAATTTATAACTGTTAGTTTCCTTTTTCAAAATGCGAAAGAACAATTTAAACTAAAGTTATATTCAAATAAATCCGGATTTGATAAAAAGATTTATGAGCAAAATTTACACAGACCCGGTTTAGCTTTGACCGGGTTTGTAGAATTATTTTCATATTCCAGAGTTCAGATTTTTGGAAATACGGAAATGAGGTATCTGTCACAATTATCCCTTGAAAAACAAAAAGAATCTTTGAAAAAAATTTTTAAATTTGATATTCCATGCATAATATTAACAGATAATAATAAACCGTTTACTTTTCTTATCGAATTAGCCAATGAATACAATATACCTGTGTTTGGCAGTCCGTACAATACTACTAAATCGGCTTATTTTATCAGTGATTTTTTAGATGATCAATTCGCATCGAGGATATCAGTACATGGATCGTTTGTGGATGTTTATGGTGTAGGAATGCTTTTTGTCGGGAAGTCAGGGATTGGTAAGAGCGAAGTAGCACTGGATCTTATTGAAAGGGGGCACCGGCTTGTTGCCGATGATGTTGTGATTTTAACTAAAAAAGGTGAAGGCATTCTGATTGGTGCCGGTACTAATTTAGTTAAACATTTTATGGAAATAAGGGGATTAGGTTTAATCGATATTGAGCGCATGTTCGGTATCCGGGCTATCAGATATCAAAAACGCCTTGAAATTATTGTTGAACTTGAAATATGGAATGATAAAACTGAATATACCCGCACCGGACTTGACGAAAGTGTCTTTACAATTTCCGACGTTGAAATTCCTTATGTAAAATTACCGATTCTATCCGGAAAAAATATCACCGTTATTTCCGAAGTGATTAGCCTGAATTATCTATTAAAACATTGCGGGTATGACGCAGCCAGCTATTTTCAAAAACGTTTGAAAGAACGCCTTAAAGGTCGAAAAAGTACAAATATGAGGGGAGTAGACTATTTTGAGCACGATTTTGAATAATTAAAAAAAATTATACTTGACTAATATCCTTAAATTTTTTAGATTCCGCTGCATTTATGAAAAAATTATATTATTTCTCTAAGTCTAAACTTCAATTTATTGAAGTACGGAAATATCGATCAAAGCTCGTATTTTTCTTTTTGATAGCGGTAATTATCGTTAGCTTCGGAATTGCGGGCGGATATTACTATATTACATCTATTACAGATCCAGGGCACAATATATCTAAGATTGAAAGAGAAAATTCCGTTCTTAAAAATAAATTAAGTAGGATTTTTGGGGAATATAAGGTATTAAATACCGAATTGGATAGTTTATCCAAGGTTAACAATAACTTGAGACTGGCTGTTAATCTTCCACCTTTGAGCGCCGGTGAACGAAAGGTTGGAATTGGCGGTGGTTCTTTTGATAATTCTTTGGATTTTTTAAATGGTAATTTTGAATTAAAGTTGAAAGAAACCTTTTCTTATGTGAATGAGGTCTCACGTAAAATTGCTTTTGAAAAATCAGAATATAAGATGATTTCAAAAAAGTTACTTGAAAATCGTAAACTTTACGCAGCAATTCCTGCAATCAGACCTTGTCTCGGGCCTATTTCTGATGGTTTCGGTATGAGAATGCATCCGATTTTACATATTAGAAGAATGCATGAAGGAATAGATATTGTAACCGCTATTGGTACCCCTATTCATGCAACCGGTAATGGGAAAATAGCTTTTACAGGACGCAAAGGTGGTTTTGGCTTGGTAGTGGAAATTAATCATGGATTCGGTTACAGAACAGTATATGCGCATTTGTCCAAAATTCTAGTGCACGAAGGTCAGAAAGTAATAAGGGGACAAGTGATAGCCAAATCCGGATCAAGTGGTTTGTCGACAGGACCTCATTTACATTATGAGGTTCATCATAACGGTGTTAAATTGAATCCCGCAAATTTCTTTTTCGGTGATTTGGGTTTTTTTGAACTAACTAGTAAGAATTAAATTTTTCATGGAGATAAATAACATGATATGGACAGTGGAGCTTGCATCATATCTTGATGATGCCCCGTGGCCGGCCACTAAAGAGGAATTGATCGATTATGCTGAAAGGATTGGGGCACCTTATGAAGTAGTTGAAAATCTTATTGAATTGGAAGATTCCGATGAACCATACGAAACTATTGAAGATATCTGGCCTGATTACCCAACGGATGAAGATTTCTTCTATAATGAAGACGATTATTAAACTCAAAGCGCCATGAGGCGCTTTTTTTTTTGAATTATGAATTATAACTGGAATGATATTAACGGACAAAGTTCCGTCAAGAATATATTAGAAAAAATTTTAAATTCATTACGTGTTCCGCATGCTTTTTTATTCCATGGATTAAATGGTGTGGGAAAAGATTTCGTTGCTGTTCAATTTGCTCGGGCATTGAATGAAAAATTTTTATCTTCAGAAGATTTCTCTCATATCGGGAAATTTATTTCCGGTTTTAAGGAACCTTACGTAAAATATATTTTCCCTTTACCTAGAGGAAAAAATGAAACGGACAACAGCGGACCCATCGAAAAACTTAATAAAGATGAGATTCAGTTGTTGCATGATGAATTGGACAAAAAAGCATCTAATCCTTATTATAAAATATCGCTTCCGAAAGCTAATTTCATTAAAATTAGTAGTATAAGGGAAATTAATAAATTCATTTCACTAAATTATGACGATGTAAAATATAGAGTTATTTTAATTTCCGATGCTCATCGGATGAACGAAGAAGCACAAAATGCACTTCTTAAAAATTTAGAAGAACCGCCTGAAGGTATAATTTTTATACTAACAACTGCCTATCCCGGTCTATTGAGAGAAACTATTAGATCTAGATGTTGGCTATTGAATTTTCAACCTTTATTCGATCCGGAGCTTGGTAAAGTTCTAGCGAAATATTTTAAGATTGATCTAGTTCTTGCCGAATCCGTGGCACCGTTCGCAGGGGGGTCCGTTTCTAATGCCCTTAAATTAATTGAAAACGATTTCGAACAGCTAAAAAATAAAACTATATTTATATTGCGCTATTCATTCGGTAGAAAGTTTCATTCTGCTTTGAATGAATTTTCCGGTTATGTTTCCGATAATAATAATGAATCTATTAAACTTTTGATTCAGATGATAATAATATGGCTTAATGATTTACAAAAGTTCCGCAATAATATCAACCGGATTTATTTTAAGGAGCATCTGGAAACATTTGAGAAATTCAATAAAAAATTTCCGTTAGTTGAATTGAACGATATTGTTATTAAAATTGATCGACTTTCTTCCTTAATACAAAACAATGTGAATTTAAATCTTATCATTCTGAATATTATATTCGAATTATCTTCCTTAACAGGGAAAATTTGAAATCGATTTTATAAATGATTGACTAAAGGATACAAACAATTATCACAGAATCTTTTCATTATTTTGTTTAATTTATTATACTAAAATAAAATTGATGAGGAGTTTAACATTTATGAAAAAAGTAGTTATAACTCATGCAAGGAGAACGCCAATTGGATCTTTTTTAGGATCACTTTCTTCTTTAAGCGCTTCTAAATTGGGGAGCAAAGCTATAAAATC
>CAJXGP010000250.1 GCA_913053915.1 uncultured Ignavibacteriales bacterium
TGGCCAACAAACTTGGGATTACAATGGACGGTGTAAATACAGGTGAATTTTCTGGTATGATGACCTCTTCAAGGGCACTAACGGATTTGGAAAAAGAAATTATTCAAAATAAAAATATTTTTTGCATATCTATAAACCATTTATTTACAATATAATAATATTTAAACTATATCACAATTTAAAAATAAATCTGTTATTGCATGCTTTATTAAGTTATTTAATTATTATTTTAATAATTATTATTTTAATAATTATTATTTTAAATAATCCTCATGTGTAAACTGTAAGCTATCGGCGTCAAGCATACAAATTTTAGGTTTATTTATTTAGAATCAGTTCATTGTTATTTGGATTTGGATTGTTTTCCATTTTCTTATTCCTCATTATTTTTGCAATAGAATTCGCGAATTAGCGGCAATAAAGTTCTTTACCACGGATATCACCCGATTATGTCGGACATGCAGATTCATGCACAGATTTTCACAGATTAAAAACCTTTTCTCTTGAATAAAATACTTTCCCCTCTCTATCAATATGCTTTTTTAAGTTTTCATTTTGTATTTCCGCATAGTTAACAATATCAATAAAATACGGTATAGGGAGTTGTTCATTTAGTTTGATTTTTATATTATTTAGAATATCCGAAGTTAACTTTTTCCCATAGAGTGCAATATCAATATCAGAGCCTCTTTTAAAATTACCAATAGCTCTAGAGCCAAAAATCACAGCTTTTTCATAAAATTGCTGAGCTTTTTTTGTAAGAATAATTTCATACATCGCGGCGTACAGTATCAAATCTAATTACTTTACCTGAGTCCGCTTGCTGCACCGCATTATGAAATGATTCTTCAAATCCGGGCAAATTTAAGAGTTCCTCAGTTGCCTCTGAACTTTCACGATTTTCCAGATATGATAGAAAATCATTAGCCACTATTAAACGTTCACGTGATAAATTTTTCAAACGACGTTCAGCTTCAGGAAGAATTTTAGATTTTGATTTTAAATTGCTCATTTATAATAATCCTTATTGATATCATTTAATTTACAGTTTTTTTTCTTTGTTATCAAACTAACGGCTTCTCTCGGCATGTTTCAATTATTAACTTTTTGTTTTTAGTTAATTCAGTCTTAAGTACCATTACTTGATAAATCCTAGCGCCCTAAAGTGCAATGAAGAATTGAGAATGTAGAAGTTAGAATGTGAAAAATAGTAAAAGTATGTTTGTATGGCTGTAAGATTGTATGATTAATTAAGTTTAGGGAGTGGAATAATAGGTTATACATTTATTAACTGTCGTTTTAATATGAGGATTATTTTTAAAAGTAAAAAATGATATTTACTGTGGATTAGATTGATATGATAAAATTTATATTAAAATTGGGATCTTTATGATGATTCCAATTAATAACAAAAACCTTAAAAAAAGGAGACAATACAATGTCTAATGATCAGCCCCCCAAGTTCTACAAAAATCCAAGTGTAGCCACTATATTATCTTTTTTCTTCATGGGTCTTGGCCAGATTTACAATGGACAAATTGGCAAAGGTATTATATTCATTATCATGTATGGAATATCCCTTGCATTGATGATGATAATAATTGGTTTCTTCACTACTCCAATATTGTGGATTTGGGGTATGGTTGATGCGAACAGTTCTGCAAAAAGAGTCAATGCTGAAATAGCTGCAGAAAAATAGTTAGATTAAGTTGCATATAATTTTAATTTTTTTGTAGGCTGTCACGGTCGTACCGCAACAGCCATTAAAAAATCATAATTCATGTCTTTTTTTGCCGTGAATGCACAAATTTTGATTCGGTGTTCGTTACTTGATGTTTGTTTTGAAAATTTGGGTTGTTTGATTGACCAAATTAACGTAAATTTAGTCAGCTAATTGACCAAATTATTATGAAAATTGAAAGAATTGCTAAACAGAGATTAATTAAGTTATTGAAACCGGGGAAAGTGATTGTTTTACTTGGTTCAAGAAGAACGGGAAAAACCACTATCCTAAAAGAGATTGCAAACGAAACAAATGAAAAATTTTTCTTCTGGAATGGAGAAGATTTTGCGGTACATGATTTACTTAAAAGAAGAAGTATACAAAATTACAAGAATCTAATAGGTGAAAGAAAACTAATATTAATTGATGAAGCGCAAAAGATCCCTGATATAGGGAATATTCTTAAATTAATTGTGGATTCATTTGAGAATTTGAAGATAGTCGTAACCGGTTCATCAGCGTTTGACATCAAAAATTTAACAGGCGAACCATTAACCGGTCGAAAGCACGATCTTTATTTGTATTCCATATCGGAAGAAGAAATAAATGCTTATGAATCCCCAACCCAGAAATTCGATAATCTAATGCAAAGATTAGTTTTTGGAAGTATGCCGGAAGCAATAAATTTAACATCGACGAATGAAAAAATTGATTATTTGCGCGAACTGGTCGCTTCATATCTAATGAAAGATATTTTGATTTATGAAAATGTAAAAAATACCGGCAAAATTTTTGATTTATTAAAATTAATCGCTTTTCAGGTAGGGCAGGAAGTTTCCTTAAATGAGCTAAGTAGAGAGCTCGGAATATCAAAAAACACTGTTGACCGGTATCTCGATCTATTATCGAAAGTATTTATCGTTTTCAAGCTCCGGGGATTCAGCGGTAATTTGAGAAAGGAAGTTGTAAATCATTCAAAATGGTATTTTTTAGATAATGGAATTAGAAATGCGGTAATTAATAATTTTAATATTATAGAACAACGCAATGATATCGGTTCATTATGGGTGAACTATATGATTAGCGAGCGTGTCAAGTATCAAAACTATCATGGGGTTTATTCAAACAATTATTTTTGGCGAACTTATGATCAACAGGAAATAGATTGGATAGAAGAAAGAGAAGGGAAACTATTTGCCTATGAATTTAAATGGAAAGAACAGAGAATAAAAATTCCAAAAGCATGGCAAAAAAATTATCCGGATTCCTCGTTCGATTTAATATATAATCAAAATTACAAAGATTGGATAATTCCTAAATAATTTTTGGAGTTCTGTAAATTCGTGAAATTCGTGTCTGTTTCTTTTGCCGCGAATGCACGGATTTTGATTTGATGTTTGATATTTGATAACAGCATTGCCCGTAAAAAGCAGGGGACAGGTGTGTGTCTGCTTGCAATCATGGACGTTTCATAACTGCATTTGTATCAATTAAATTTGCTTTGCCGTTGAAAATGATTAATTTCAAAAGCTGTTTCCAACAAGAAGAATTAATACCTTTTTCTTTCTTTCATCCGTTTTTAATATTTTAACATTATCAATAAAATAATAACAAAGACTATTATCCTTTTGTAATCCATATATTTGTCCTTTGTTTCTGTATATAGTTAAATACAAAACTACAACCGGCGATTTCTTTTAATCAATATATACGGCTTTTGTTATTTTCTTATTTTACATCTTGGGTGGGGAATATTTTTGACCCGTGACAATTATTTCCTCGACGGAAAAATTTTTCCGATCCAGGTGCCGATTAAAAATGCAATAAAACAAATAATTCCCACTGTTTCATTTTCGAAATTAAAAAACTGTGTGAGTATAATAAGTGTAAAAGCTGCGTAAAACAATCCGGTTGCAACGCGTTTCCCGATCGATAATGCAAATTTCAGCAACAGCAAGATAATAACGATTATTATTACAATAATTATTATCTCTGTATTACCAAGATTAACTATTTTTTCAATTAAATTATTCATCACTAAATTATTTTTTATTTTTCAGCACTATAAAAGAACTACATAAAATACTGGTTATTACTGCTAAAGCAAAAAATATCGCAATCACCTACCGGTAGCTTGCTATTTTGCAGAAACTCTAGTAAAGAGTGACGGAAATAAGGTATAAAGGAAATATGGGACTGTGAGAGAATGGGGGTTTTAGTGAATTGTGAATGCTGAATGATTTTCAATAAAAAATTGACAAAGAACTGATTTCTAAAAAACTAAACGCTGAAAGCTATACGCTTTACGCCGAAAACAGTGATGAGTTATTAATGAATTTTCAGAATGAGTCCTTATGGATAAGATCCGAAAACCAATTTGCAAAAAGTATAATAAGAACTTATTTAAAATAGCCTTGAACTATAATATGTCCAATTGAGGCAATAAGAGAAGCTATTGTTAATGCAACGGCACATAGAGATTATTTTTTTGACGGAGCACATACGACAGTAGATATTTTTGATGATAGAATTGAAATAAGTAATCCCGGCGGTTTGCCGAGAGGACTCAATAAAGAAAATTTTGGTAAAAAAGCAGTTAGAAGAAATCAACTGATAGCTTCGTTATTGCAAAGAGTTAATTTAGTAGAAAATATGGGCACAGGAATTAACAAAATTAAGAGCCTACTAAAAGGAAATGGCAACATAGAACCTCTATTCGAATTTAACTCTTTTTACACTATCATATTCAAAAGAGAAAATGGGGGAATAAATGGGGGAATAAATATTGATGAAGTGTTTTTACCTATTATTCCAAAATCCCTTTGGGTTTTTATTAATCTGCTATCAAATATAGTAAT
>CAJXGP010000251.1 GCA_913053915.1 uncultured Ignavibacteriales bacterium
CGTGATGAAAAACATCTACAATCGTTTGAAGAGTTTTCTCATCTTGGTAAATATCATCGCTATCCAGTTGCACAGCATATTTACCGCATTTTTGATGATGCACAGCCTCGTTCCAGCAGCCGCCTATTTCGAGATCATTTCTTTTGGGAATTAAATGAATTATACGATCATCCTGAGATGCATATTTTTCAATAATATCAGTTGTACCGTCGTCGGAATGATTATCAACGATGATTAAATTAAATTTGAAATTTGTATTTTGACTTGAAACAGATTTAATTGCATCGCTTATTGTTTTAGCTCTATTTTTAACAGGGATAATTACCGATGCTTCATATTCAAAATCAGCTGCAGATTCTTCTATTGTATCAAATTCCGGTTTCAGATATGCGTCTATTTTTTTCAGATGTTCAGTTACTGTTTTTTCCATTTCCAATTGAACGTTTCTGTTTCTCGGATTTATATAATCAAAAATCTTCTCTCCCGATTTACGAACATCTATTTCCATTGTACTGAAAAGATATTCAGGTATTCTGATAATATGATAATCTCTTGATATACTCAAACGCAAATCATATAGACCGGCATAATTATAGTTCGATTCGTGATCTTTTATTGATTTTTCAATAGCTTCCTTTTTAATCACTACAACCGGTCCGAATTCGAAATCATCTCTTATACTTCCGGTTTGATAATCTAATACAGGGTGAGTTATCCTGTCGTTCCCTTTAACTTCGTAATAATTGGAATATAATAATCCTGCACCTGTTGATTCGCCGGCTTCCAGAAACCTTTCGATTGCAAATTGTCCGAAATCTATTATTGTATCTTGGGTTATCAGAAGTATATAATCCGTCGGTGTGTTATCATTTATAAGTTTTATTGCGCCGCTGCCGAAGGGAAAATCGGTAATCAGAGTTTCACAATTATCAATTTTTAAGGTTATTTCTTCTTTACTGATTAAGTAAATTTTCTCGATTTCTTTTGAGTTTTTTAATTTTTCAATCGTCTTTAACGTATGTTCACTGCCATTATAAGGTAAAAATATTGTAATCATATTAGCTATATTTTATTATTTATAAAAATGTAATTTATATATTATATCATGCAGTTACAATAAATCCGGATGGCGTATGATATTAAGAATCATGAAATTTAGATAAAAATATCATTAATGAGGTATAAGTAAAAAGATTAACTCCAAGTTTTTGAATTGTTGATAAAAAAGTTCTCTCTTACTTCTTATATAAGAATAGAAGGGATAATTTTTTAATTAATTTTAATTAATTTCTTTTGAGTGCCGTTTCATAAATTTCGATGACTTTACCGGTTAATACATTTATGTCAAAAAATTGAGCAGCTCTCCGGCCGGCGGCATTACCAAATTTTTCTCGTTGCAAAGACGATTCAATTAATAATTTTAATTTATGTGTTAAATCCGCGACATTTTGTTTTTTAAAAAAATAAGATGTTATATCCTCTAAAGCAATATCTAAAACACCGTCGGCTTTAGCGCAAACAGAAGGTTTTCCCATAGCCATAGCTTCAACTAATGCAATACCGAATGCTTCGGCATGGGAAGGAAAAACAAAAATATCCATTGCCGCAAGAACCTCCGGAATATCGGAGCGAAAACCGGTGAAGATAATATTATTTAATCCGTATTCCGATGCGATTGATTTTATTGATTCGGCGTATTTTGATTCTCCTCTACTCGCTTCGCCCACTATCATAAATTTTAAATTATCATACAATTTATTTAGTGATTTGGCAGTGGATAAGAATTCTTCATGCCCTTTTCCCGGACTAAATCTTGCCAACATCCCAATTAATAATTCCTTGCCGGTAATTGAGAATTCTTTACGAACCGTTTCTCGATTAATTTTCGAGGGATTGAATTTCCCAATATCCACACCATCATGAAGAAGCAATATTTTATCTTCCGGTAAATGACAAGTAGCGATGAGATTCTTTTTTATAACATTACTAATCGCTAATGCAAAAGTTACTCTATTATATAGCCACTTATGCAATTTATCCTTTTTAACTATGTAAGAGCCAACATGTTTTGTAAGAATTAACGGGATAGAGTTTTTTATAATTTTTAGTGCAGGTACTAACATCCATAGATCTTTTGAAGCATGCGTATGTATTAAATCAAATTTTCTTTTTTGAATTATCAATGCAAGTTTTAATACGGAAAAAGGATTTAAATAACCGGAAGATTTAAGCGGATGAATAATTACTCCGATATTATTTGCTTCCATGTGGATTCTAGATTCAGCTATGCATAATAATTCGACATTAATGTTTCTTTCATGAAGTTGTTTAACGGCTGTAAGGGTGAACATTTCCATACCGCCCCAACTTTTTGACAGACAAGAATAAAGAATTTTCATAATAAAAGGTTAGTAAATCTTTTTTAATTTAACGTCTTTAAAATAGTGCAACAATATCTCATCGAATTGGTATCCTTTTGCAGCCATAACCGCGCCGCCTATTTGACAGAAACCAACACCATGGCCCCATCCTGCTCCTGTTAATACAAACTTTTGGGGGATGCCTTCAGAAATATCGAATTTGTCTACTACAAAAGCAGCGCTGTACAAATGTGATTTGGAAAGTAATCTTCTTATTTCAAGCTCTTTTCCAATAATAAGAGTTTTTTTTGAACCTACAATTTTCAATTTAATTAGTCTCGAGGAAAAACCCCTTTCAACCGGAATTAAATCCAGAATATCACCGAAATCCAACCCGCTTTTTTCTTTAATTAATTCGGATAATTCTTTTTGAGTATATTCAACTTTCCACCTGAAGAAATCAGTGGTTTCTTGATCATATTCCAACAGTACTTGTGTTAAAATTTTTTTATCGGAAGTATTGCAAAAAGCAGGAGGATTTCCTTTTATCCACTTTATAGCATTCTGTTCATTTGAAAAATCGAAATTAAAATTATCAGGCTCAAATTTATAATCAATAATAGAAGAGAGATAATCATAATGAACAGATTTCCACACATTTTCAAAAGACTCCGAAATTCCGCCGCATGATTTAGAATAACGTGCATCGCAGATTTTATCGTTGTTGATAAGAACTATTCCTCTAGCTTGATTTATAGCTTGATGCGCTACATCGGTAAATATTTTTGTTATACCTTGATAACGTTGACAATGGTCATCGGCGCACACATCAAATAATTTATGATCTTCCCTATCATACCATTTTATCAGCTCGGTTTCGGTTGCCGGAGGATATTCCACATTATTTTTTTTTAAGTCTTTCTTTTTCCCCATTTGAGCCAGCAGCCAACTTCTAGAAATAATAGAATGAGCTTTTAATAGCTGTAATGAACTTTTAGCGCTCATTTCGGAAGAAATTACACTAACGAGGTAATCTTCAATATTAAGTATATTAATTGCAGTAATATTTTTTCCGTCTTTTATTAATTTCAACTTTCCGGTAAATCTTTGTTTTTCTTTTCTTTCCCAATGAAACTTTACCCCGATTGTAACGTCTTTTAAAAGAAAGGATTCTACCGCAGGTTGTGAAGGCTCAAAAATAATCTCATTGGTAATTTCCAAGTGATCTGTTTCACTGCTTTTGCAAATGATCCTATCACCTAATAACTCGGCGGAAAACACACCGCTAAAACTCTGTTTTATCCCGTATGTTTTGAAATCACCGTGCAGTTCAAAATCAATTTTTTGCCGGGTTAATATTCCGACACTTATTTCAGGTTCTTCATCAAAAATGAGCATGTTTTTCTTCTTAAATGTTTAAAAATTATTTTAAATTTAGAGTCAAATATAATCATAAACCATAATAAATTATAAGATAATTAACGGTACCATAATTAGTAAATCTATAGGATTCTTTATAAGTTAGCACAAGTTTATTTAGCTAGTAATATTTTCCCGTATGAGATGAAAAAACAACAGACAAAAATAGTTAATATTATTGGTTTCCCTATGGATTTGGGAGCAGATAGAAGGGGAGTTGACATGGGCCCCTCGGCTATACGTATTGCCGGGATAAAAGAGAAATTAGAACGATTAGGTTACAAGATAGTAGATAGCGGTAATATTATTATCCAAATAATGGAGAGACAAAAAATCACTGATAATAAACTGAAATATTTAAATGAGATATTAAAAACATCAAACATATTAGCGGGCAAAATAGAGAGAACTCTTGATAATGGGCAATTCCCACTTTGTTTAGGTGGTGATCATTCTATGGCTATCGGAAGCATAGCCGGTGTTTCAGCTTATTGTAAAAAACATAATAAAGAACTCGGTGTGTTATGGATTGATGCTCATACAGATATGAATACCGACAAAACCACTCCATCCGGAAATATTCACGGGATGCCCATGGCGGTTGCCGTCGGTTTGGGAAATGATCAATTAGTAAATTTTTATGGATTTAGTCCAAAAGTAAAAGCCGAAAATTGTGCTTTAATAGGTGTTAGAAGTATAGACCCGTATGAAAGATTAAATATAAAAAGTATTAATCTTCCGGTTTATACTATGTCGGACATAGATAAACTTGGAATA
>CAJXGP010000252.1 GCA_913053915.1 uncultured Ignavibacteriales bacterium
TGGCGGCGGCATAGTATTCTGGGTTGACGCAACCGGACAGCACGGGCTTATTGCCGCCTCATCCGACCAAAGCGCTAGTATGCGATGGTATGCAGGCACATCTACATACACTATGGCACGTGGAGACGGAGTTGGAGCCGGTGAAATGAATACTGCAATAATTATAGCGAACCAGGGGAATGGTGACGGAAGTACGTATGCAGCCAGAGTTAGTGCAGACCTTGTAATATCAAATTATTCCGACTGGTACTTACCATCAAAATACGAACTTAATTTGATGTATCTGCAAAAAACAACAATTGGCAATTTTGCCGGCGGCTACTATTGGAGTTCTACGGAGTACAATAACTCCAACGCGTGGAAACAGTACTTCGCCAATGGCAGTCAGGCCAACGGCTACAATAAGAACAGCACGAGCTATGTGCGTGCAGTTCGGGCTTTTTAAACCCGTTAGATAGAAGAACTTATCTCACGGGTCAGGCTATTTAATTTTGTTTTGCAGAAATATTTATTTGGAGAAAATATATGCAACCTTTAAAAAACAATCTAAAATTAACATTACAAATGCTATTTATTCTTACTGTTTTAAGCAATCAGCTAACGGCGCAGGGTATAATAATCGGCAGCGGTACCACATTTACCGGTGGATCTGCAACCATAACTTTACTCGGCAACTGGAGCAACTCCGGTACATTTACACCGGGGACAAGCACTGTAATTTTTAACGGAACCGGCGGAAGCAATCAAACCATAACTAATGCAAACGAGGAAACATTCTATAATTTAACCGTTAATAAATCCACTGCCGCGGTTCAGCTCGTAAATAATATTTCGGTTACAAATCAATTAACGGTAAGCGGCGGCGACCTTGACCTAAACGGAAACACCGTATCCTTGGGTACAACAGGTAAACTTATTGAATCAACCGGAAGTACCGTAATAGGAAGCAGCGGAACAATCAGTGCCGGTAATTCCGCTTTAAATGCACCAAGTTCTTATAATATGGGCGGATTAGGTGCGGAAATAACGAGCAGTGCAAATCTTGGAAACACGACAATCACAAGGGGAGATTATGCACAAACCGGTGCAACTCATAGTAGTATAAAAAGGTTTTATGATATATCGCCCACTACAAATACCGGTCTTAGTGCTACATTGGTTTTTCATTACGACGACAGTGAATTGAACGGGCTTACGGAATCAACATTAAAACTTTACCGTTCAACAACCGGTGGTTCAACCTGGACGGAGATGGGAGGTACTGTAAACACAACAAATAATACGGTAACATTAAGCGGAATATCTTCTTTTTCCCGTTGGACATTGGGTTCGTCCGCTTCACCGCTTCCGGTTGAACTGACTTCATTTAAAGCAAACGTAATTGATAACTCGGTTATTCTTAATTTGGAAACTGCAACGGAAGTAAATAACTACGGATTTGAAATTGAGCGTTCAGCCTTCAGCGCTCAGCGTTCAGCATTTGAGAAAATTGGTTTTGTAGCCGGACACGGAAACAGCAATACTCCCCAAAGTTATTCTTTTATTGATGATAATACACTCGGCAGTCTTAAATTTAGTTATAGATTAAAACAAATTGATACCGACGGTAAGTTTGAATACTCCGACATATTAACTGTTAGGTTAAATCTTCCGGGTAAAACGCAATTACTGCAAAACAGCCCGAATCCTTTTAATCCTACTACATCAATAAAATATTTCATCCCGGAACAAGCGGATATAACGATTAAGATTTATGATATGCTTGGCAGGGAAGTAACAACTCTTTTCAATAATAAAGTAGGTGCGGGTTACCATATTACATTTTGGAACGGTAGAGATAAATACGGTCAATCGGTTTCAAGCGGCGTTTACCTGTATAGATTAACCGCCTATAACAAAACAAACAGTTTTTCTAAAACAAAGAAAATGACTTTGCTTAAATAGTGACAATTGTCGCCTCAGTAATGGTTAAATATTTGTAGAGCGAGCAGCCTGCTCGCTTTACATTGGTTTTTTTAAAATACTATTGCTTAAATAAAATTATATGTTGTTAAAATCTTATGAGTTATAAATACATTAAAAAATATTTTGATTTTACATTGGCTTTAATACTATTGTTTTTATTTATGCTGCCGATAGTAATAATAAGTCTATTTATAACTATCCGGACAAAACAATTTCCAATTTATATACAGCATAGAGGTCTTACGTTAAACAAGTTTTGTTTCAAGATATACAAGTTCAGAACCATAAAAAAAGATTTACGATCAAATTGGGGAAATAACGCCTCTATTCTTTACAAACCCGGATTAGAAAAATATATATATCCTTTCGGCAAATTTTTAAGAAAAACGGGACTTGATGAAATACCGCAACTATTAAATGTTATTAAGGGTAATATGAGTTTTGTCGGTCCGAGACCACTGAGCATTGAAGATTTAAAACAAATTAAGGAACAATTTCCAAGTGATTATAATAAGCGGGAACAACTGAAAATAAAACCCGGGATAACCGGTTATTGGCAAATAAATAAAGATAGATTTGGAGATATATCTTATCTAATAGATTCGGATAAATATTATGATAAGAAAAAGTCATTCTCATTTGATTTACACATAATTCTAAAATCAATTCTAATTTCATTAAGGGGTCGGCATAAAGATTCTATTCTATTAAATACAAATCCAACTATAAATATAAAAAGTGATAAATCATACAACCCTAAATTAGTAAATGATGTGCAAATGACCCGATAAAGTTTCAGCAATTCGGGGACAAAATAAAATCAATAAAGGCAACGGAAAAGGTATAGATTTTGATAAAATCGGTAAATTCAGTAACGGAATAAAAAACATGAAAAACAGAATGAAAGACATAGATGGCATACTAATAATTGAAAATATTAAACCCTCAGGTGTTCAAACTTGTATAGAAATAAAATTTTAAATTCACACTTTTGTGTGATTTGTTGAATACAGTTAAATGTTATATTAAACATTTAATAATACAATAAATGTATGGACGATAATAACGACATATTAGTGTCTCTTGTCGAAGACGATAAAGAGATAAGAGAAAGTCTTAAAGTTTTAATTGACGGCTCTCCCGGTTTTAAAGGATGCTGTGTATTTGCAAATGCTGAAGAAGCAATTAGAGAACTCCCGAAAACTCAACCCGATGTTGTTCTAATGGATATTAACTTACCCGGTGCATCCGGAATTGAATGCATAATAAAATTGAAGCCCAAAATGCCGAAAACTAATTTTATTATTTTAACAATGTATGAAGATTCAAACCTTGTATTCAAGGCGTTACAAGCAGGGGCTGTAGGATATTTACTTAAAAGAACACCACCGGCAAGATTATTGGAAGCTATAAAAGAAACCCTGGATGGCGGATCTCCTATGTCCTTACAAATTGCAAGAATGGTTGTAAAATCTTTTTCCGGGGGAAAAGTTGCACACGATGTTGAAGAGAATTTAACAAACCGGGAAAGCGAAATATTAAAATGTTTAACAAGGGGAATGCGTTACAAAGAAATTGCCGATGAGCTTTTTATAAGTGTTGAAACCGTAAGAAGTCATTTAAGAAAAGTATATGAAAAACTACAAGTCCGTTCGGCAAGAGAAGCCGTAATTAAATATCTTACTAATATATAATAATTATCAGCCATATAAACCCACCTTAATTTTCACACTTTTGTGTTATTGCGTAAGCTCTCTTTAGTGGATAAATTAAAATATATAACTACGGAAATATATAATAAATATTTCTCTTAATTAAAAATTAATTTTATAAAAAAACCTGGAGAAAAAATGAAAAAATTCAAATTATTTTTTTCAATTATAATTTCATTTCTGTTTTTTACAGCCTTTTCGTCAGCTCAATCTCTTGGGCCCCAACCTACTGCGAACCATACAATCGGGCTTAATGCAGACGGCACCGTTTACACTTGGGGGAATAATCCTAGCGGTCAGTTGGGCGATGGTACAAACACACAAAGAACTACACCGGTAAAGGTGTTGAAAGGCGCTTATTCTGAAGGATTAACATATCTCGGCGATGACCCCACTAACAAGATCACAGCCGTGGCGCTGGGACAGGATTTTTCTATCGCCCTTGCAGCAGACGGCACCGTTTACACTTGGGGACGTAATACTAACGGTCAGTTGGGCGATAATATAACCACAGGCAGCCCTACACCGGTAAAGGTGTGGAGAGGCGCTTATTCTGGAACAACATATCTCGGTGACGCCGTCGGTGGTAGCAACAAGATCACAGCCGTGGCGCTGGGAGCTTTTCATTCAATCGCCCTTGCAGCAGACGGCACAGTTTACACTTGGGGATATAATTATTACGGTCAGTTGGGCGATAATTCAACCACACAAAGCAAAATACCGGTAAAGGTTAATGGAGTAGGGGGCGTAGGTGACCTGGCTCTTCCGGTAGAATTAACCGGTTTTTCTGCTGTTATACAAGGCAGCCAAGTAGTGCTTAACTGGCAAACAGCAACTGAGGTAAATAATTAC
>CAJXGP010000253.1 GCA_913053915.1 uncultured Ignavibacteriales bacterium
TTTTTGTGTTTTATCAGTATTATTTAGAGTTGCACGAATTCTCTCAATTAATGAATCAGCGGTTAGACTACGATAATTAGATAAATTTTGTCCTCCGTTTTTAGCTTGTGAAGAGTGCCAATATGAAAAAGTATCTAAATTATAACCTAAAGCTTGTCCCGCCAATACCATTTGATAATTTTTTGAATCAAGAGCATTCATAAAATCCGTATTATCCAAATATTTAATATTTACTTTTATACCTACTTTTGCCCATGAATTAATTAAGAAATTAACAGTTGTTTTTGTTTCAGCTTCCTGTGGACTTCCATTTATAAATCGTCTTACTGTTAAAGTTAATTGTAGTATTTTATCGTTTTTATCTTTAATAAATTGCAATTTTCATATGTTTATTTTTTTAAAAATATTGATTGAAAACACTCTGTCATGCTGACGAAGGTCAGTATCTTCGTAAATAGTTCGAGATTCCGACCTTCACCGGAATGACGCCATGTTTTTCATAATCGCTAATCTGTGTTTAATCAGTGGTAATCTGTGGTTAAAAAAAAGAATAATAAACCACAGATAGCACAGATTGTTCACAGATTCTCACGGATTTTTTTATCTGTTAATTTTTTCATATTATTCTTGTTATTTCTTGAAAAAACACCGTCATGCTGATGAATACCAGCATCTCCAAAAGTGTCCGGGATTCTGACATTCGTCAGAATGACGCCATGTTTTCTATAATCATTCCCTTCCCGTAAAAAAAACGGGACAGTTATTCCGTTAAAAACCAATAATGACGGTTTCATCTGTTTATATTTTATTTATAATTATTCCATTGTGTGTTTGCAGTTTATCGTTGATGTTTCATGTTATCCTAAATTTTAAATTTTTGTTTATAAATCTCTTGTAAAAATTTCTAATTCTAAAAGAATACACTTTACAGATTAATTTATTCATTGTATTTAATCCGGTTTTATAATTATTAGGTGGCTATTATATACGTTATCCAAAATGTTTTTTTATTTCCAATAATTAATTCCAAGGCAAATTATCTAAATCCACGTTTCCGCCCGACAAAATTAATCCAACACGTTTACCGGTAAATAATTCGTTTCTATTGAAAACGGCAGCCAACACAACTGCAGAAGAAGGTTCAATAATTATTTTCATTCTTTCCCAAATAAGTCTCATTGATTTAATTATAGACTCGTCATCAACGGTTATGATCTCCTTAATATATTGCTGAATGATTGGAAAGGTTTTGTCACCGAGAGATGTAAGAAGCCCGTCTGCAATTGTGGTTGGATTTATCATAGGGATAATTTTTCCCGCTTTTATTGATCGGAAAGCATCATCGGCACCAACCGGCTCGCAGGCAATCACTTGAGTTTCAGGTGAAAAATAATTTACTGAAAGTGCCGTACCGCTTGTTAGTCCACCGCCGCCTATGGGTGTTAAAATATAGTCCGGTTTATTTGTGCTTTCAATTAATTCTTTTGCTGCGGTAGCTTGACCTGCAATAATGGAATAGTTGTTATACGAAGGGATAAAAACAGCGCCTGTTTTACCGGTAATATTTTTTAATGATACTTCACGTGCTTTTAATGTAGGTTCACAAAAAATAATCTCGGCACCATATCCGGCTACGGCTTTCTTTTTTATTTCAGGAGCGGTTCTCGGCATCACAATATATGCTTTAGCACTACGCATTTCAGCCGACAAAGCAACGGCAGCGGCATGGTTACCCGATGAATGTGTTGCTACGCCGTTTTTAAGTTCGTCATCACTTAATGAATGTATTGCGTTTGCAGCACCTCTTAATTTAAAAGAACCGGTTTTTTGAAAGTTTTCGCATTTGAAAAATAGTTCGCATTTAAGCATTTTATTCAATGCTTTCGAAGTTAAAACAGGCGTGTGATGAATATAATCCTTTATTTTTTCATGCGTTTCGGTTATCTCTTTTTTATTAGGTATGTGATCTAAAAACATTGTGTTTACTTCTATTTTTTTATTTTATCCCAAAAAAAATCTATATGTGAATTTACCTTCCGGATGATTTTTTTATTATAATTGTCCTGCTCGGTCAACGATTTGATGCGTAATAAAAAAATATACGACAAAAATTCATCCACTAACAGTTTTGGGTCTAACTTTTTAATTACGTTATATTTAATCATTTCAATAAAAATCATTTCCCAAATTTCTCTTACGGGTTGAAAATATTTATCTATTGTAGGTATAATTTCGCTTTTATTACTGAATTGTTCAAGAATAATGATTTTAAAAATCATTGTTTCCGTTTCGGAATTCCAGATTTCAAAAAGTTTATCAAAAAATTTTTTCATAAATACCGGCGGATTAACAATTTCTTCCAACAATTTATCGTCTAATATTTGCCCTCCGGTTTCCCCCGAATTAAACTTATCAAATATCTTATTTAACAAATCAGCTTTTGAATTAAAATGGTTATAAATAGCGCTTTCACGAACACCCGCATTTTTTGCTATCATTCTAATAGATGTTCCGGTAAATCCATATTTTGAAAACAAATTTAGAGAGATTTTTTCAATTACCGCTTTTGAGCTTTGACGTTTTCCCATTTTAATAAATAGCTGTTTATATTATAAAAATCTTACAATCTAAGATTAATATTAACTTTTTAAAAACAATATTACGTGAACGTTCGTTAACCTACTAATATTTTAGGGATTAATCAAGTTAAATAAGTTTCGCAACCTTCAAGGTTGCTAACTGTGTTTATCTATGAGAAATAAAGAAATATTTTTAGTTCTGCACTATTGCCCATGAAAATAGTCAAGCGGTTTCATGTTGCGCTCTGTGTCATATAATACCCGAATACTCTTTAATTCCTTGATGCTCGGAGCGGTGCCGTAACCGTCCTGAAGGCGTTTGATGGCATCCAACCACATGACATCGCTCTTATACAAACTATTTTTTAAAATGCTAAGTGATTCTTCAACATCTATTTTACCCGGTACTTTCAAGTCAAATATAATATCAGTAGAAATCTCCTCCCCGGTCCAAACCGTTATAATTTTATCAGGATTTATGACTGTCTTAATTATTTCCAGATCGACTTGTTTTAATTCACGGGCTGTTACAATTAGGATTGTTCCCGCATCAAGCATAATGTGAGCAACTTCCGCAAGTCGTCGTAAGTGTTCTTCTCGATTTTGATTATTTTTAGCTATATCGGCATCAATCTCATATTTCACATTACCGATACCAAGGAAATAAACGATTTTACCATCAGAAAAAAGTTTGGATTCAAGTGCTTTTGCGACTTCTTTTTTGCCTGCATTTTGTGGACCTGTAATTAAAATCAATGTTGGTTTTTGATTATATTTTTCCGCACGTTGCTCAGGTGCAATAATTGATTTTTCCCATTTATAATTACGCATAATTACGTTATCGCGTATTGCACTAAATTTATCTTCAATAGCTTCGGTTATAATTCCTCCGCCGGCAATTTCATATTCATCAACTATCACAAAGCGGCTTGTTGTTACAATGCTTTCCGCTTTATCAAATGCAAGCGCTCTATTTAGTTGAAGAGATACTTCCGCAACTTCGTGCCGCCCGACAAAATTTTGTTTTTCAGTCGTATCAAGTGAAGACGCGTTTAAAACTTTATGAATCTCAATTAATTTACATTCTATTTTTGCTGTTCCCAGTTTAAGAAAATAATCCTTTTCCTTTATGAAGGGTTTTCTGCCCAACCAGAAAAGATTAACCCGTAATTTTTTACCAACTTCAGGTTTTAGTTCATCACCTTTTACAGCAATTTCACCTCGAGTTATGTAAATTTGTTCTTCAAGCGTGAAACCGGAGGCGGAGCCGACGGAAATTGAATTTCGGATTGACGAATTTGCGAATTCCGGATTAACAAATTGCGGATTGTCACCATAAAAATATTCTATTGTTTTTATATGGCTTTTTTTGCCGGATGGATAAAAAACTATTTCATCTCCAACTTTTAAAGTCCCGCTTTCAATTGTTCCGGCCACAATTCTTCTGTTATCACCCATATTTGTAAATCTGTAAATATCTTGAACCGGCATACGAAAAGGTTTATTTACAGCAGGTTTTTCTTTTTCAAAATCATCCAGCACATCAAGAACAGTTTCTCCATTATACCAATTCATACAATCATTCAATCCCATCTCGGTAGGCAAGCTTGCAACCCCTACTCCTTCACGTCCACTAACCGGAATAAATCTGTAAGGGATCACATTTATATCTTCTAAAAATTTTGTGTATTCGTTAACAATATTATTAAACACTTTCTCGCTATAATTAACAAGATCCATTTTATTAACAAGTACCGCAATTTGTTTTATCCCAAGCATTGAAAGCATATAGCCGTGCCGCCTGGAGTTTTCCTGTACGCCTTCATTAGCATCAATTACAAGAAGTGCAGCTTCGGCTCTTGCAGCACCTGAAACCATGTTTTTTAAAAATTCAATATGTCCGGGAGCATCAATAATTATGTAATCTCGTTTTTTTGTTTTAAAGAAAAC
>CAJXGP010000254.1 GCA_913053915.1 uncultured Ignavibacteriales bacterium
TTACTGCGCAAAATTCTATCATCATAATAATTATAAGCATTTAGTTCTAAATCGTAGAACATCTGTTCGTTCTTCTCACGAATCAATTTTGTTAATATAAGTATCTTTTTACGAGTATTTTCATCTGTTGTTGTAATAATTTTTTCTGTTAGTTTGTCTCTTCTTTTATTTGTAAGTAAATCCTCAATATCATCCAGGCTTTTTTCTATATGACGAGCAACAACGGAAAGACTGCGTTTATGGTTATTGCCGAGCTTTATATTATTCTCTGTCGTCATCATGCTTTACTCCAAAAATTTTTTAATTGTAATAGGAATATTTTCCCCAATTATTTCCTTTATCTCTGATTTTTTATTCGGCTCTATTTTAATAATTGCATCAATTATTGCTTCAACGATGAAGGGATCTTTTTCCTTTTCGAGTCTATTTAACAAAGCAGGGAGAGCTTCTCTAGCATTTAATTTTCCTAGAATATTTGCTGCACGGATTGGTGTCCCCGGTTCAGGATGATTTAGTGCTCTAATTAGTTTTTGTAAAAAAGATTCTTGTTCAAGATTATTTTGATTTGAACCGCAAAACGGACAAGTTTTATCGTTTGCTTTTATTTCTTTCCAACAATTATTGCAGTAATAAATCATAATCGTTAACCTTTTTAAAATAAAATTAATCCTTTTTTTTACCGGAAATAAATTCGACTGCGTGTTTCCACGATCGGGATTCATTTTTAGTCATTTTTTCGTGTGAGAATCGATAATCAAATTTTCTGATTAATTCATCGAGATCTTTTATTAGGGCATTCAGCTTATTTATATGAAAATTTATCAAATATTTTTTATACTCGGGAGAATCAACTTTCTCTATCAGCTTTTGCAGATGAACTGCGCATAAACCGTCCGAACTGTTAAATTCATCTGTAAATTCGTCATCCTTTTGAAAGTCTATAAAGATTTTAATGTCGGAATTCATTTGTTCAACTTCCTTAATGCATACCGGACAGCCATCCTTTTTTATAAAACTATTAAAGGGTTTGTTAGTCAGATCATTAAGAAAAACATTTACGATATTTTTATAAATAATAGCCGTACCAAGAGCATCTCCGATTTTAAATAAAAGCTCGGAATGTTTCACACAAAGGCCAAAAGAAGCTTTTAACTTTTCTCTTATAGCCTGGTCATTAACATCCTCATATAAAAGCGAATCAACATAATTAAAAGTTGCTTCATTGATTCTTCTGCAAATAGCGCAACCTTCTTTTTTAAAAGCATCCGTTAGCTTTATATATCCTAAAAATTTTGCCGGATTCTCTTTCTCTTTTTTGTTAAAAAATTTTGTTTTCATCTTATTTATCAAGCATATATTAAAAGATCATTTTCGAATTGTGAATATTAACAAAAAACAACGCATTTTCACAGGATAAATACATTTTTAGAGAAAACTTATTAGTTTAATAGAATTTTAATTAACCCTTCTTTGCAACTATCCGGTAAGGGCGCTTTTTTTAAATCCGAAATAGTTTTTTCAACATCATATTTAATTCTTTCCAAAACGATATTTCCATTTTCATAAATTGCATAACAAGCTTGACCACCGTCTCTGGCTAATCCTACGCTTCCGGGGTTAACAATTAAGTTGTAATCCAAATTTTTTTTGTATTGAACATGAGTATGACCAACTAGAATATATTCGGCAATGATAGTATCAATTTCATTAGTTATTTCATCTTCGTTTAAATATGCAAATAAATCGCCTTGTGGTGAAGCATGTGCCAGGAAGAAAGTTTTCCCATCGAAATGAGCTTTATCAAGAATCGGCATTTCTCTTAAGAACCGGATGTCATTTTTATCTAAGAGAGTTTTATGCCATTCTCTCGTTGCAATCGAGTATTCACGAAATGTTCCCATGCAATTGCAATCGACATCATATCCAAGCGCATTATCATGATTACCCCTAACAAAATAATCGGCATTTTCTTTTATGAATGTTAAACATTCTTTCGGATGAGGGCCATAATCCACAACATCGCCTAGGAAGATTAATTTGTCGTAAGTTCCATCTTTATCTAAAATTGCTTGCAGTGCAGGATAATTTGCATGAATATCCGATATTATTAATGCTTTCATAAGTTATTCCTTTTTTTAGGGTAGGAGAATAAAAAACTCCTACTTCTATAATTATTCCATTACACAAGTAGGAGTTATTAATCCCGGAATGTAAAGCGAACTCCATCACTATGGCAAAATAAGTAATTTCTTAATTATTGACAATTGAATTGCTCAAGGTAATCTGAGTTTGTGATAGGGAATAAATTAAGAATATATCTAATGTAGAAAGAGGGGATTATGGTAATTAAAATATGTTATACGGGAAAAATCTTTTGCCTCAACTTATTGAGAAGTTACAATTTTTTTGTTGTTAGTGAAAAAGAAGAAATTGCGTAAATTGAAAATGTTGAAACATTTTTAAGAGGGGGAGAATAGACAATTTATCGAGACAATAAAATATTTTTATATGGTATTTTACAGCTCAAAACTTCGGACTTTATGATGAGTACAGATCGAGAGACTTAAGTTTTGAACTAACTACCGAGACAAAAAATTGTTTATATCCAACGCTATCAAATCACATTATTAGTTTCCCAGTACCATCTGATGCGGTTCTCCCTCCACTGGAATTTTCTTCAATATTTTACCTGAGGAGGCATCCAGCACATAAATGGCTTTTTCGAGTCGCGAGCCGACATATATCTTTTTACCTTTCGGGCCGACAATTATGTGTCCAGCCATGGGAATTTCTATTTTCTTCTTAATTTTCAGCGATAAGGCATCTATCATGTATACCGAGTTATTTCCCCGTGCAGAAACAAAAATCATTCCTCCCTGGGTAGCAGCAATGCCATGAGCATCCTTACCTACTTTTACGGATTTTATCAGTTTTCTTGTTTTCAAATCAATAACGGACATAGTTCCTCCGGCAGCTTCCGTTATATAAAGTTTATCTCCACTGGGAGAAAAGGCTATGTGGCTGGGACCGGAACCCGTGGGAATGACGGCTACGATTTTACCAAGAGGGAAAGTGAGTACTGAAAGCGTATTGCTCCCCTTGTTTGTCACATATATATATTGTTCTTTGGGGCCTATAGAAACGTAATAGGGCATTATACCTGTCTTTATCTTGGCTATCACTTTTCTGGTGCGAGTATTGATAATCCGTAATTTCATTCCAGTAATATACTGGTAAGTTCCGTCTTTGCCGATAGCAAGATGGTGAGAAATTTTTCCAACCGGAATCTCAGCGATCTTTTTCCCTGTTAAAACATCGGTAACCAATATCCGGTTATTTTTCATCCTTATCATCTCTCCGGTGTAAATGTAGCGGCCGTCGGGAGAGACTGCCATACCGTGTGGATCTATGCCCACATTGAAGTAAGCAACTACTTTCTCTGTCCGCAAGTCAATCTTGACTACCTTATTAGAAGGTCCCAGTGGTGCGTAAAGATATTTGTATTTTACATGGACTACCGTATTTTTTCCCTGAGCCAAAGCAACCGAACCTGATATAGCTATCAAATAAACGACAGCGATAATCGCCATCTTCCAAGCCCATATTCGTTTTTTCTTCATTTCATTTCCTCCTATTAAAATTTTTTTACATTAAATCATGTGTTCTTTTAGCAATTATATCCCCATCGGATAATACAAGAAAACCGTTATGGCATGTTGCGCACGTTGGTACTGTAAAGTCCTTTTATACAATTATGGTACTTGTCAAAATTCCATTCATGATATTTTGAAAAATAGATATTCCCATTCTTTTCTCTCTTTATAGATATTCGGCATAAATAAAAAATATACGATATAGAATTATAAAAAGCAATATAAATTCTCTACTTCGCAGGTTTCTTAAGAATTGACAGTCCGAATATTTAAAAAGGAGTTAATGAAATGAAAAGGGAAATATTTCTTACGATTTTATTTTTTCTTGTTTCGGTTATAAAAATCAATTCACAAATTCAAGTTAAAGATAATTATATTCTTATTAATGCAGATTCACGAATAGAAATACCTGCTCGGCAAATTACTTTTTATTGAACTCATTATTCTACCGGATGCAGATTCAATTCTTTCAAGCCTGAATAGAGTTCGTTATCGGTTAATTCATGATCTACTAATTTGCCTGCAAAATAATCCTCATAAGCACTCATATCGAAGAAACCATGTCCGGAAAGATTAAATAATATAGTTTTCGATTTTCCTTCTTCCTTAGCAATTTGAGCTTCTCTAAATACTTGTGCAATACCGTGTGCAGCTTCAGGGGCAGGAATAATGCCTTCAGCTCTTGCAAATTTTACACCGGCGTCAAAACATTCCAGTTGATGCAAAGCTTTTGCTTCAATGATCTTGTCCTTTAATAATTGACTTACGAGTACGCCGGCTCCATGATAACGAAGTCCGCCTGCATGAATAGGCGCAGGGACAAAAGTATGTCCAAGAGTATACATGGGGAGGAGCGGAGTCAAACCGATT
>CAJXGP010000255.1 GCA_913053915.1 uncultured Ignavibacteriales bacterium
TGTTAATTTTTCAATATAAATCCCTTTTTGGTTCCGGCTTGTCCAGGTTAGGATATTGCATTAATATTGCACTTTTATATTCGTGAACCACAATTTAAATCTTTTATGTGGACCATAATGCAAAGTTGAGATCATAATTTTTCCAAATTTCTTATTCCCTTGCCATGTTGCCGGGCGGGGATTTCTTGTACTTCCACCTTGCAGGTAAACCCATTGATGAATTGTATAATTTTTCATTAAATATAGTTCAAATACATCGTCGGGGGTATAACCGTAATTACCTAAATATTTTACAATCAGGCAATTCCCCTCTCCCTTTCCTATTGGGAATTTTTTCATTCCCGCATCTTTAATATCTATATGATTATCCCATACCAAATGAAACGGAAAGAGTAACCAATAATTGTCGTTTATAAAAACAGCATCTATTTTTTTCAATTTCTCATCCATTTTCCCCTTACGATTGTAAGTAATCGTTATATTTTTTCCCGACTTATCTTTTCCCCAGTATGTAACTATGTTGGTTTTCGGATCCCACCTCCATGTTCTGTGTAATTCTTTACCGTTGTTTATTACATTAAATGTATAAGATATGCTTTTTACTTTGAAAAATTCATTTATACCGTAAGTCCATGCAACTCTTTCCGATAATGTAAGATCTAGACTATCGGTATTAAGAACTTTGTTTTGTTCAAAATAGTTATCTTTTTCAAATACCGATAAAATTTCATTCGATTGTAATTTGGATCTTTGATAAATTGATGAGTTTAAATTCACATAATTTAATAATGGTAAAATTGCAATACCTTTTCCCTCAATTAATTTTGTACTCGTAAAATCGGCAAAAAGTGAAGTTCCTGTGACCATTATGATTATTGATGTAGTGATAATTCTTCCGGCAAAAGAATTATTTCTTTGCGTTACTATTAACATTATAAAAATAATAGATAGTAAGAATATAAAAAACATTCCAAATTGGAAAAATGTAAAATGTAACATCATATCAATCTCATCATTTATTTTTAAATAAAAATATTGATCGTTTAAAACGATATTTTATAATATTACTTTAATTAATATAAATTTTACGGAATTTATGGAATAAATGATCGGTAATAGAACACAAGTAAGGATAGAATCAAAATTCCGATTATTCATTATTCAAAAAACAATATGTTTAACTAAATTTAATATATTTATTTATAAGCACTTCTGCATAATATAATTGATATTTACACTTATATCTCCTACTGTATTTTATCTCACATATAATTAGGAAAAAGATTAAGAAAAAACCATCGAGCATCAAATATTATATTTTGGAAATTTAAAAAATCAGATTTTAATTGTAAAGTTTCACCGAAGGAACCACAGGGCATCAATATTAGATAAAATTATAAATCGATGTGTATTGCATAAACCTATGAAATGATTAAACTTAATGAGACCTAAATGGGTATCCTTATAATGAAAAATAAATTAGTAATTTTACGTAGTCGTTCTAAGGAGTCTTCCTAATTTTGTTCCATTATAATACATTTTATGAAACGAAAATATTTTCAAAAGTCAAAATGAATTTTCTATAAAGAAAGAGTGATTAACTAGTGCCGATTAAATTTTTGACTCAACTACAGC
This sequence comes from uncultured Ignavibacteriales bacterium, assembly GCA_913053915.1. Next base: position 1,636 of record CAJXGP010000255.1, read on the forward strand.
ATCGGAAGTTTATTTTTTGTTAATTTACATTTTAAAATGTTTATAGATACTTTTCATACCTAATTGATAATATATTTTATTGTAAGTTACTAATTAAAAGAACAATTATATAAGGAGAACAAATGACTGATTCTTTAAATATGAAAGCGCTGTTTCTGGATATTGGCGGTGTCCTCTTAACAAATGGTTGGGATAGAATTGCCAGAAACCGGGCAGTTGAAAAATTTAATCTCGATAAGGATGAAGTTCATGAGCGGCATCATCTTACTTTTGATACTTATGAAAGCGGAAAATTAAGTTTAAATGAATATTTAAATCGCGTAGTGTTTTATGAAAATAGAAGCTTCTCAAAAGATGAATTTAAGGCATTTATGTTTTCACAATCACAGGAACTTCCCGAAATGCTGAATTTTATTAGAGAGTTAAAGAAGAAAAACAGTTTAAAAATTACTGCCGTCAGTAACGAAGGTCGTGAGTTGATTAATTATAGAATTCGAAAATTTAAACTTTTCGAAATTTTCGATGCATTTATAGCATCAAGTTATGTACATTTTCGTAAGCCGGATGTGGATATTTATAAAATAGCATTAGATATCACTCAGGTTCAACCAAATCAAGTTGCTTACTTAGACGACAGACATATGTTTGTTGAAGTAGCTAATAGTCTGGGAATATATGGAATTCATCATACTAGCTATGAATCCTCCAAACAAAGATTATCCCGTCTCGGATTAATAGTAACATAGATTCTGTATTTTATCAACTTAGCAGAATAGTGATAATTAATTTTTATAATATCTAATTATTTAAGATTTTTTTTTATTTTAGATGCGTATCTAAAAGGGTCATTTCCAAGTAATCGAATTTGAAAATTAATTAAGAGTAAATTAAAGGGAACTCAATTATTATTAACTAAATTATCGAGAGAACTGAACAATGAGACATAAGCATATCCCACTTGGAAAAATTCTAGGAATCCCGGTAGGTTTAGATTATACATGGTTCTTAATTTTTGCTTTACTTGCCTGGACATTGTCTACCAATTATTTTCCACATGCTTTTAAAGGATGGTCTTCCATGCATTATTGGGTTGTTGGAATTATAACATCACTTATGCTGTTTGTAAGTGTTTTACTCCACGAAATAGGGCATTCGGTAATTGCAATGCAATACAAAATTAAAGTTAAAAGAATTACACTTTTTATTTTTGGGGGAATTGCAGAAATTGAAGGTGAACCGCCAAAGGCTATAGCAGAGTTTTGGATTGCCATTGCCGGTCCGATAGTAAGTTTTTTACTTGCAGGTTTATTTTACATTTTAAAGGATCTTTCGGGTAATTTTCAAACTGCGGTTGCTATTTTTGAATATCTGGCGTTCATAAATTTAGCGTTAGCCGTGTTTAATCTTATTCCCGGATTTCCTCTGGACGGCGGTAGAGTTTTCCGCGCTATTGTGTGGGCATTTACCAATAATTTAAAACGAGCAACTGTTATCTCAGTTACGGTAGGAAGATTTATTGCATTTTTATTCATTTTTATAGGTGCTATAAATTTACTAACCGGAAATGTTGGCAACGGTTTGTGGATTGCTTTTATAGGTTGGTTCCTCGAAAGTGCTGCATCTTCTCAACTTCAACAACAACATTTACAAGATCATTTAAAAGGACATAGCGTAATTGAAGCAATGAGTCGGGATTTCGCTATTATTCCGCACGATACAACTATTCTAGAGGTTATGAACAATCACCTTCTCGGTATTAGAAGAAGAAGCTTAATTGTAAAGGAAAATGACAAATTTATAGGTTTGTTAACACCTCATAAAATCAAAGATATCCCTACTAATAAATGGGATACTACTGCAGTCACCGAAGCTATGATATCGGGTATAAATACTGAAAAAGTAGAACCGGATTATCCGATGTGGGAGGCATTAATTAAAATGGATAAAGACGGTGTTAACCAATTACCTGTAATAGAAAACGGTGAGATTATCGGTATTCTCAGCAGAGATAATATACTTACTTTTTTGCGTGAACTTCACGAATCGGGTGGATGATTTTAAGTTATTTGATTTTCACTATACAAGAATTATCTTTTATTACCGGCTCTTTAATATTTATTTATTAACCTAGTGATTAATTAAAATTATTTTTCTATTATGCATAGTAAAAGTTTTATTCAATGTAAGATTTAATTTCTTTTAATTATATTCTATTAAGATTTTGAGATTCTATTACTTCAATAAAAAATTTTTGAATATTTTGGAATTCTGAAAAAGACTATTATAAATTTATATCTGCAACATCAATGACTGATTCTTTGAAATTACAGAAAAAATTTAAAGAATAAAAGAAAGGGATAAATCATGAAAACCGTCTATGAGATTCTAAATAAAAAAGGTAGTGATTACTGGTATATTTCACCTGATTCAACGGTTTATGAAGCATTAGAGTTGATGTCGAAAAAAGATATCGGGGCATTATTGATAATCGAAAATGGAAATGTTATGGGAATAATTTCCGAGCGCGATTATGCCAGAAAAGTGGCTTTGCTGGGCAGACTTTCTAGAGAAATTCCGGTAAATGAGATAATGTCAACAAAAGTTATTTACGTAAAGCCACAAAATACCCCTCAAGAATGTATGGCGCTAATGACCGAAAAACATGTTCGACATCTTCCCGTAATTGAGGATGATAAATTGATCGGCTTAATATCGATTGGTGATGTTGTGAAAGCAGTAATAGAGGATCATCAATTTGTAATCGATCAATTGGTTCAATATATAACCGGAATGCCGAAAATAAAAACAACTGCCAAAGCTCATGATAACAAAGAATCTTCACAAGTTGTTGATTCTTAATAAGAAAATTTTTCCGTTAAAATATTC
>CAJXGP010000256.1 GCA_913053915.1 uncultured Ignavibacteriales bacterium
CCGGCACCCGGGCCGATATCGACAATATAATCATCGTTTACTATATTATCTAAATCTACATAATGATGTTTTGAATTTTTAATAACTTCTACATCTATTGGAAGAATTAAATTTTTACGTTTCAAAAGTGAAGATACTTGTAAATTAGTATTACTAATTAAAGAAGTACCAATTTCATATCCTTTAGCTTTAAAAAAATTATTAGCAAGCGCTCCACCTATAAATACACTATCAGCTATACTTAAATATTTTTTTATAAGTGGAAGCTTTGTATTAAATTTCGCTCCAGAAAGCATAAAGAGAAATGGCCTTAGCGGAGTCTTTGAAATTGAAAGATTTTTTATTTCCTCTTTCATTAAAAACCCAGCATAACACGGGAGAATCTTCGGCAATAATACGATTGACGCATGAGCTCTATGAGAAACAGAAAAAGCATCGTTAACATATCACCTAATTTTGCTAGAGCTCCAGCAAACTTTTTTGAATTTCTTTTCTCTCCTGTATTTTTACGAAGATTTTCAAGAATAACAACATCTCCACTTTTCATATTAGCAACAAATTTTTCTGTTGCTCCACCTATTGTTTCAGAAAAAAATTTCACTTTTATTAATTTGTTAAGATATTTAGCGACAGGCCTTAATGTGTCCTTGCTGTCTCTGCCAATATGGCTTATTATAATCACTTTTGCTTTTCTGGACTTTAAAAACTTTATTGTGGGCAATACTTTTCTAATTCTAAAATCATCAACTATCTTGCCGTTTTTTATTTCTTCAACAGCTTCATCAACTGAACAAAACATTTTTTCGTCCGATCATATTTTACGTATCCCACATGATTCCTCTTCTAACAAAAAGAAATTTTATTTTTGGGCATTAATTAAATTTATTATAAAACGACTTCCCTATATGATAATAATGTTAATCATTTTTTATGAAAAACTATTAATTTTCTTTAGATGACTCTTTCGGCAAATTATTCTTAAATCCGAAATCATCAAACACATTAACTGCTAATTGACCGCAATTGATCTTTACTTTCCGTCTTTACTTGAAAGCACCGATGATATAGCACTGCGTTCAAATTTTATTTTGATATTGTCGCCAACATTCAGCAGAACTGTTTTTTCATCAAGACCGGCAATCATACCATGTAGGCCACCGCTAGTCACCACCTTGTCGCCTTTTTGGATATTCGATAACATTTTCGTTTTTTCTTTAGAACGTTTTTGTTGCGGTCTGATTATCATAAAATAGAAAATGAGGAAAATAGCACCAAACATAATAATAGTGCTTACTAAACCTCCCCCTGCTCCGCCACCGCTACCTGGAGGTGGAGAGAATGCTAAAAGATATTCCAATTAATCCTCCTTATTATTTTTTTCATTTTTTGAAATTTTATGTATTATTTCATTTTTCCAATTTTTAAAAGTACCTTCAAAAATTTTGTGTCTAGCTTGCTTCATCAGATTCAAATAAAAATGTAAATTATGAATGCTGGCCAGTTCCAAAGCTAAAATTTCTTTAGCAATAAATAGGTGCCTCAAATAGGACTTTGTAAAATTTTTGCATGTATAACAATCACAATTTTCGTCAATCGAATTAAAATCTTCTTTATACTTTGCATTTCTCATCGAAAGAACTCCGTTGGAAGTAAATAAGTTGGAATTTCTCGCATTTCTAGTGGGCATCACACAATCGAACATATCCACACCCTTTTCGATAGCTTCCAAGATATTTTCCGGTCTTCCTACTCCCATTAGATACCGGGGTTTATATTCGGGCATTAAGTCAGTTGTAAAATCAACTAAGTTATACATAGTTTCTGTCGATTCGCCCACCGCTAAGCCGCCGATTGCGTACCCATCGAAATCCATTCCTACCAATTTTCCAGCCGATATTTCCCTTAAATCTTTATAAACACTCCCCTGTATTATACCAAAAACTAATTGATTATAACCATAAAGAGGGCTAGATTTTTCAAATGCTTCTTTATTTAATATTGCCCAATTCAATGTTAATTGATTTGATTTTTTAGCATATTCATAATCACAAGGAAACGGAGTGCATTCATCCAACGCCATCATTATATCCGACCCGATTTTTCTTTGAATATCAATTACTTTTTCCGGTGTAAAAAAATGTTTTGAACCATCCAAATGAGAACGAAATTCAACGCCGTTAGGTTTCAATTTTCTTAATTCCGAAAGGCTAAACACTTGATATCCGCCGCTATCGGTTAATATCGGTTTATTCCAATTCATAAACTTGTGCAAACCGCCGGCTTTTTCCAGAATTCCGGTACCGGGACGCAAATATAGATGATAAGTATTAGAAAGAACAATTTGAGCTTTTATATCATACTCTAAATAATTTTGATTTACAGCCTTAACAGTACCTTGAGTTCCTACCGGCATAAATATGGGGGTTTCAACCCTTCCGTGTTCAGTATCAAAATAACCTACCCGTGCCTTGCTACTTTTATCTTTCCCTAAAATATTTAATATCGTAAAATTTACCTATAAAACCATGATAAATCAATTTATTTACAGCATACAAATTTACGTTTATTTTTAATTAAGTACCAAAAACGTGGATAATTCGTTGTATTCAATTTTATTAGCGACCTCTTTAGTAAACCGGATTGAAAAGATATAAATATAATCATTTCCTTGTGAGTTTGCTTGCAATCATGGATGTTTCATACTAATAAACTATGTAGGGTTTAATCATAATACTACAAAAAAATTAAATTTAATTATACTATTATTGACTTTGAACAGGTAATTAGGGCTCACCAAGGAGTTTTTTAAAAAGTTTGGATGATTTTATTTCAGGATAATCCCTCGCAAATTCCGATCTGATTGCAGGGTCTAAAGTAAAAGCTGTCTTAAGACAGTTCACCGCCTCTTGAGTTCTACTAAGTATAAAATTCACCTTTGCTTTTCCATAGTAAGATGTTGCATCACGCGGATCGATTTTAATACACTGATTAAAAGCATTTAAAGCTTCCAACCAATTACCGATTTCAAAAAACGTTTCAGCAAGGTCAAACCATAATTCATAATTATCCGGTTCAATTTTTATTGCAGAACGGTAACTTCTAACTGCTTCTTGTAGTTTGCCTAAAGAATATTCCAAATCCGCTTTGGCATACCAGGCATCGGTGTTGTCTTGAGAAAGCGAAATAACTTTATTAAAATCTTTCAGTGCCAATTGAAATTTACCAATTGCATCATAACAAGAACCTCGTGCCAGATAAGCCTCATAATATTCTTCATTAACTTTAACAGCCTCACTATAATATTTTATTGCGCTGGTTAAATCTCCCAATTCCTCATAAATATTTCCGATATTATAATATGATGCTTCATCAGAGGGATCAATTTTAATAGCTTCGATAAAGCAATCTACAGCTTGCCGGTAATGTCCCAAATCAGCCAATACGTTACCCTTATTAAATAAAGCACTTCCAAAATCATCTTTAATTGCCAAAGCCAAATCATAACTATCAATTGCTTTCTCAAGTTTATTCATTTTAACCAATACTATTCCTCGATTGTACCAACCATTTGCATTGTAAGGATCTAAATCCAGAAATTTCTCATAATATGATAAAGCTTTTGAGTATTGATTTAAATTTTCATAACAGAAACCAAGTTCATAATAAGCTTCTGCAAATTCAGGGTCGACTTCAATTGTTTTAGAAAATAATTCTATAGATTTTTGATATTCACTATGCCGTTGATGCAATAGACCCAGGCTAAACAAAGCTTCTTCATTATGATTATCAACTTGCAGTATTGACTGCAATGAAAATTTAGCACTCGCCACAAGACCGAGATTCTCTTCCGTAATAGCCTTTTCCAACAAAGCTTCCACATCACTTGGATTTAGGGATAAAGCCTTTTCAAAGCAAATGAGTGCATCTTCATATTTCGAAATATCATTTAAAAATATTCCTTTTTTGACACAATATTCTGAATTATAAGGGGATATAGTTAACAAAGCATCTAATAAATATATCCCATCCTCAGGTCGATTATATTCTATACATAATTGTATTGTGCTTTCTACCGTTTCTAAATAGTTATAGATGCTTCCGACTTGTAAAATATTTTTACATTTTTTGATTTTTTCATCAATGTTACGACTTCGTGATTCGAAATTGTCGTTATTGTTAAAATCTGAATCAAAATTAGACATCACTGCTCCAATGAGATGAAATTACCGGGAAAAAGGTAAAATTATTACTACATAAAATCAAGTTGATTTTATCAATCTTTTTTTGCATTTGATTTTTTCCAATTTTTAAATTATGAAGGAACTGATATTTACAAACTACAAATGTTGTAATTTAATAATTTATTGTATATAAATAAGTTACATATTTAAAAGTATTTCGGTATAAATCCTATTATTATTCTTTTTTAAGAAGAAGCTATAAGCCTACATAAGTTAAACGAAACCGAGTAATAATCAGTTTCTTAATACGGAAGTAACTTTTTCC
>CAJXGP010000257.1 GCA_913053915.1 uncultured Ignavibacteriales bacterium
TCCTGTACCGTCTGGGAGATTCATAAACACAAATCTTATTTGTAAAGAGAATATCTCTAATTTTTTTTATTCTTTTAAATAGATCATAATCTTCCCCGGCAGCTAGTGTTTCATTATAACCTTGTACCATATTAAAAACATTTTTCCGAACTATTTGGCATTCGCCCCTTCCCATTCCCATACCCAAAACGTTTAGAAGTTTAAAATAAAAATTAAAAGCGAAGTGAAAGACTTTATCTACTGTTTTCTCTTCATTTGGAAAAACTTTTACTTTACAAGTCATAGCATCATATTTTAAATTATTCGTGAAATTTTTATCTATGTAATCAAAGAAAGTGTGAACGTTCGGTAATAAAATATCACCATTTAAAAATATGAAAATACCACCTGAAGCTAATTTCGCGCCTATATTTCTGCCTTCGGCAATATTTTGTTTTTTTTTCAGATTATGAACTTTTACTATTTCGGAAAATTTTAGAGCCGTCTCAATAGTTGAATCGATACTCCCGCCGTCGGAGATAATAATTTCTATATCGTACAAATTCCTGAGTTTATCATCATTTAATTGTTTCAGTAAATTGGGAAGTAATTTTTCTTCGTTAAGTGTCGGAATGATTATACTATACTTCAAACTTAACCTCAAAAACAAAGTACGAAAAAAGCAGCATTAGGAGTAATCCTTATCCCGGGCATGGGAAAATGGAAATAATTTAAAGTGTTCTTAATAAATTGCCAGCCTTTACCGTACAAGGGAATGGATTCGGCATCAAAGTCAAGAGCAATATAAAACTCTTGTTGTCCTCCTCCCCTACCATTCAGGTTTTCTACACCCATTCCAACGGCAAGGTCTAAAAATGACGGCCAATATTCGGCAATCGATTGTGGCAATAGATTTTTCATTTTCATACTAAGCCAATACTTTTGACCTTCATAATCGTCAATGGCAATTCCTTTATGCAAACCTTCGCGCATTTTAAGAGATGGATAATAACTAAATTTAAATTGAAAATTCTTCAGAAACGGATAATAATACTGCGCCAATGCATACCCTGAACCAAGTACGTCTGAATACGCATCACCGGGACTAAATCCCCATTGCGCACCAAAACCATCTTCAACTTCAACATAAAGCTGGAATGCCATCCCAAGTACACTGCCGTAAATTGCAGATTGCTCAAGGGAAATATTCCCTGCCTCAAGTCCTGCAGAAAATGCGTGGGCAAGAAGAGTAGCAGCATAGAAATGCCCCACCTTGTCCAACCAGAGTGCATAAACCCAATCGTTTTGAATATGGAAACTGGTTCGATCACTACTCCACCATGCGTTATGTTGATATATATTAACTCCTATACCTGTTCCTAAATAAACAGCACCGATTCCGGCTAATATTTTATAATTAATTTTTTGATAGAAAGGGTCATAAACAGGGACCTTTAGCTTACTCATTTTATGTTGATAAACATCGGAAACAGAATATTTATTCAAGGAAGGATAACTTAAAGTTGAGAATAAATCGCTTCTTCTAAATTTGGTAGTTTGAGCTGAGATGCTGCCAAATACTATAAAAACAAATAACCAAACAGCAAAAAACTTTTTCATTTTAATTCCAATCAGGATTAGATTTTCAATAATTAAAAATACAGAAACTAATGTAAATGATAGAGGTACTAAATTTTCTCTATCAACTTTTTACCTCAGGTCTCATCTGCGGAAAGAATATCACATCACGTATTGAAGATTGATTAGTCAATAACATAACTAAACGATCAATTCCTAAGCCCAAACCGGCCGTTGGAGGCATCCCAAATTCAAGTGTCCTAATAAAATCTTCATCTATTTGATGTGCTTCCTCATCACCGGCCTCATGCATTTTTAATTGAGCTTCAAATCTTTCTCTTTGATCTATCGGATCGTTCAATTCGGAAAATGCATTACAAATTTCACGACCCGCCACATAACCCTCAAATCTTTCAACAAGTCCTTTTTTTGATCTATGTTTTTTAGCTAAGGGTGAAAGCTCCAACGGGTAATCAATAACAAATGTCGGTTGAATCAGAAAAGGTTGAATTGCAACGCTAAATATTTCATCTATTAATTTTGCTCTACCATGAATGGCGTTTATATCAATGTTTAATTTTTTAGCCGCTTCATTTATCTCTTCCTCGGAGGCATTAATAATATCAACATTCGTTTCGTCTTTTATCGCATCTGTTATAGATACTCTTTTCCAGGATGCTGAAAAATCTATTTTGTTATTTTCATATTCAAAATTCAGGGTTGAAAACACCTCGTTACAGATTGTATTTATCATTTGCTCAACATAATTCATCATCCATCGATAATCTTTATAAGGTACATACAATTCCATCATAGTAAATTCGGGATTATGAGTTTTATCCATTCCTTCATTTCTGAAATCTTTCGAGATTTCATATACACCGTTAAATCCTCCGACAATTAATCTTTTTAAATACAACTCATCGGCAATTCTGAGATACAATGTTGTATCAAGTGCATTGTGATAAGTTGTAAAAGGTCTGGCGGCTGCTCCGCCGTATAAAGGTTGAAGAATAGGTGTTTCAACTTCTAAATATCCGTTAGAATCAAGGAAATGACGCATCGAAGAAATAATTCTGCTTCTCTTTATAAATATTTTTCTAATTTCAGGATTCACAATTAAGTCTACATATCGTTGTCTATATCGAAGTTCTTTATCTGCAAACTGATCATGTACAATTTTATTACCGTGTTCATCCGTAGTCTCTTTCGCAATGGGTATGGGACGTAATGATTTTGACAATAGTACCAATTGATTGACATGCACGGAAATTTCACCTGTTTTTGTCTTAAATACAAACCCTTCGATTCCGATAATATCACCAATATCGAGAAGTTTGAAAGCATCATAAGACTTTCCTATTTCATCTTTCCTTAAGTAAATTTGAATTTTATCTTCCTCATCAAATATATGAGCAAAAGATGCCTTTCCCATCCTCCTGATCGCCATTATTCTACCGGCAATTTTTACATTTCGTTTTTCGTCATCTTTATAATTTTCTTTAATATCTTTTGAATTTGCGTTCACCTCGAATGAGTATGCAAACGGTTCAAAACCAAGTTTGATTAATTGCTCTAATTCTTCATGACGTCTTTTTATCAACACTTTGTAATCTTGATTAATTAAATTATTATCCACATAACCTCCAATTATTTTCTTTTAAAGTTTGCAAGACGCAAACATACTAAATCTTGAATATTTTCAGCCAATTTAACCGGTACGGTAAAATTATTTACAATTATGGAAAAAGCCACAGGTTCATTATCGGCAGTAAAAGCATAGCCCGACAAACTTTCTACACCTTCCAAAAATCCCGTTTTAGCCCTGATTCTTCCTGTAGCGATACTATTTTGCATCCGGTTACCTAGTGTTCCATCTATACCTGCGATTGGTAATGAATTAAAAAATGGAATAAAATTTTTATTTTTGTACATATAACTTAAAAGAGTAACTATTTCTTGGGGTGTTACCAAATCTAATCTCGATAATCCACTTCCATCAACTATTTCCAAATTGTTAGGATTTATACCCATATTTTTAAATAGTTTTTCTTCGGCTTTAACTCCGTTTTCATCCGTACCCAGTCCATAAAATTCCAATCCTAAAGTTTTCAATAGCTGTTCAGCATACAGGTTTTGACTATTTTTATTAATTACTTTTATTATGCTCCGTAAAGGAGGTGAAAATTGAGTAAAAATTTTTTTCACTTTACTATAATCGATGGGAACCGGTAAATCATCGATATCAATGGAGTAGCCATCGACATCAATTCCTTTTTTTTCTAAAACTTTTTTAAGAACGACCATTGCAAAATGGGTAGGATTATTAACTGTTGCAAAGGTTTTAACCGTATCTGAATTTGAACTGATCGTTCCGAACACAGTAATTAAATTTGTTCCCGGTTTTCTGTAAACATCAATCGAAGTAGCCGAATCTTTAGGAGCAAGTTTAACTTTGTTTAATATTATTATATATTTTGTATCCGGCTTCACAATAATCTGGGGTTGTTTTGTCTTTTTATCTATAAAAACGTTGATATCAACACTATTATCGTTAAAACTAATAGCATCAGAGGGAGCAGCAAACCAATAACTTTCGTAATCCCACGCCCACCCGGCTCCTAGTCCGACATCATCAAATGCATTATCATCTCCGATTATATTTCCTCTAATTTCGTCAATTCCTAATTTTAATAATGAATCAGCCCAATCATCATAGACTTTATACATATTATTATCATAAAATCTACCGGAAATAGTAGGGTCACCTTTTCCCTGAATAATTAGATCTCCGTTAAGAACGTGATCGTCTATTTTTCCTTTTATATATACATTGGTTTTAACACGAAATTTTTTCTGCGAAGTAAAATCAAAATTTGCATCATCTTCCCGTGGTAAACGTGAAATATAAACATCTACTGGCGCATTGGAATAAAATGATTCCAG
>CAJXGP010000258.1 GCA_913053915.1 uncultured Ignavibacteriales bacterium
TTTATTGTATATTTGCACTATGAAAAAATTGATTAGCACTAATTTTCATTATGATTTAAAAACCTTCAAGAGCTAAAGACTTGTGCCTATTTCAAACTTTAACTTGTAATTATTAAGCCAAGGAATAGAGATTTCATTTTCAAACCAATCAGTTTCATAAAGTAAAGGAAGATTGACTTTTTTGTTTAACGTTATGTTTATTTTCTTATCGGCTACTCTGAAATAGGAATAATTCTTAATAAATAATCGATGAATTTTATCCGATTTTACATTTTCAAATCCGGGTATCTGATTGCCAAACAACTTGTATATTGTTTCTGCAAAAACCGACATTGTCAAATCAAAATCTACTTTTACTACTATAGAAGAATTTAATCGATTTAAATGATAAAACCCAATTTGTTCAGCAATAGATTGCTCGACCAACCACCGTCTTGCATATTTTAGTACCAACTGTTTTGTTGTTATTTCAAAATCATTTGTTATCATAAACGTAGGTTTATCCCGTCCGTTGTTTTTTATAACCACCTCTCTTAAACTATCACCATAATCTTTTAATTCAATTCTATGATCATAGACCAACAAATTCCGATGCTTTCTCTTAAATTCTTTACCGAGTTTTACTTGATACCACTGATTTCTGTCTATCTTATCAATTTTATCAACTAACTTTTTTGAACGACGCCGCAAGGTTATAAACTTTATTGCATCTTTATTGAGCTGTCCTAGATTATTGTAGGTTGTAAACTTTGAATCGAAAATCAAGCAATTTATTTTTCCATTACCTTTTCTGTAAAAATCAACAAAATCAAATATTGCATCGGACTGGTTCTTATGCTTTATTTCAGCATCGCTATATTTTAGTAGTTGAGTCTCTTGATCTTGAACGAGTAAAGCAACAATGCTTTTTAGTCCAATATGCCTTTTATTTGACCAATTATTCTCCAGTACGCTTTCATCTCCCCAGTGTGGAATAGTTGTAAAATCAAGATTAAAATCGCTCCCAGATGGTATTAGCTTTTCAACTTCTTGGTTGAGTAATTCAAGGAATTTCACATTCATCCTTCTACTTATCCGATATGAATAGGCAGAGCAAGATGCGTCTTTGAGCAGCACATTTAATCCGGCAAATAACCCCAGTCCTCTGTCCAAAGCGTAATCATTGCTATGGGAGAGACGTTTAGTTCCCATTAGTTTTAGGGCTAATAATGTTAGAATGGCATTCAAACTCGATATTTGTTTTGTACCCGGATAACCGGCTTCGGTTATTATTTTTTCAATATTCAGCTTCTTTAATATTGGATAGAATAAAAAGATACTTCCGTTTAACGATTCAAACTTTTCGGTAGCGTTAAATGCCAATTGAAAGCTTTCTTCTGCCTGAAATTCTTCGGGTATACTTAGATTTTGTTTCTTTTGTTGTGTTCTTCTTGCCAACGGAGGAAAATTATTCTCTTTGAGAACCTTGTCTATTTTCCAAAAACTGATATGAATATCCTCGCTTGATAATATAGCTTTTATATCCGGAACAGATAAGTTCTTTTTCCTTAATGCCATTATCTTCGCTTCTATCTCCGGCTGCCTTTTTTTTCTTTTACCAACTTGTGATGAAGTAAAGAACAATTCTGCGGGGTCTTCACTATTTCTAATCTTTTTAAGAAAATCTCTTTTGAGACTTCTAAATGTATTGTATCTGATATCATATATTTGGCATATTTCCTTTTCTGAAATATTTCCCAGAAAAGACTTCTTTAGTGCTTCGTATAAAATCTGCTTCCTATTATATGGGCTGATAAAAAATAGTTCCGGTGTCATATCTTACCTCAAAAATAATTTTAATCGACAATACGAAGGTAATAAAACATTATGATAATATCAACAACAGTTTCGTTATTTTTTGTGAATAAAGGTGGTTATTATCATCTAACACGAATAGACCTTACAATAAAGGGCTATTGTGTGTATGGGGTTAATGGATTAGGGATAATAATTCTGATGGATGATTTTATACTTATGTTTAATTATGCTATCATTTTGCTAATTACCTTCATCTTGAAGACAAGGACATAACACCAATTAAAGATAACTCTATAGAATACAATATTTTATATAATGGATAATTAAAAAAAGGATGAGAAATTTATTCCAATTGAATATTCGTTCTCATAATGAAAATCAGTGTTTATAAAAAACGTAATTGATAGTTATGGGAATAGATATGTAATTAACATTAGGTCTTTCAGTTTTGTATTCACCGGTGCCATCCGGATATTGCATAGTTGTAATAGGTATATCGTATCTCAAACCTTTTTGAATAAAATGAATCTCTGGAATAAGGGCGATTTTATCTCCTATACTAATTTGTCCTTCTCCTTCATGAAGCAAATTCCGTCCGAAAAGAACTTTATTCCCATTCCGCCTGAAAGAAGTTAATGTTTGTAACGGTTCTAAACTTTTTTCACTCGTGTTTTGGTCAATTGTAGTTATAATACAACGGGCACATGGTTTTATGTTATAGAATATTACAGGACCAATTTTAAATTTTTTCCAATTATCCTCCTCAAACGGTTCACCTTTTTTGAATACGAAATTTGGTCTAAAACGATTCATGGGAACAGGAATCTTTAGCCTCCTATTAAGTTCATCCAATGACGCCTGACCGATTATCAAAAATGGGTATGCATCGGCAAAACTAATAATATCATTACCAATGGAAATTCCTGGGTCCACTTTTCTTATTGATGCATCAGGTAAATAAACAAGGCGGCAGGGTATTTTAAGAATTTTACTAAACCAACAATCAGCAGAATTACCGACAAGATGAGCATTAACTTTATCATTCCATATTGTTACTTCAATTTGAGTCAAATCGGAATTATCTATTGGAATAGACAGCTCTTCGTAGTCCCCCGTTTTATGAAATATTCTTAATTCATTTTGATGAACCATAACGTTAAATAAAGCCAACTCAGAAAATTTACGCTGGGATATAAAAATGTTGTTTTCATCAATCAACATCCATCTGCGATCAAACCTCAGGCCCCTTATTTCAACCATTGAAGACTGTAATAATATACCGCCTAATGATTTAACCGGATAAATATTAATTTCACTCAATACTGCATTTTTCATTTAAAATAATTTTCACATATTATAAAAAAGATATCAGCCATCAGGTAAAGCCGGGAAAACTAATGTAATCGAAGTTAATGATTCATGCATAAAAAACAATTCCCATGAAACACGCCTACGCACAAACAGAGCAAGAAAATTAGAGAAATAACATGCAACGGAACACCCCTCCTAAAAGTGATTTTTCACTTTGCTCTATGTTGAAGAAGAATATTTTGTTATTTCGGAAAAATAAAGAGACTGTGTTTGCTTGATATGAAAATATAAGAATTAGGGTTTTCGGAATTAGCCGCTACACAAAACAATTATTTTAGCTTTTCGAAAATACACTTTTTACAAAATTAAATTCTTCATCGGTTAAAGGTTTATCTATTGCATTGAGATTTGTTTTAACCTGTTTCAAACTCCTGAAACCGGGGATAACTGCGCATACAACTTTATAGTGTAAAAGATACTGTAATGCAACCCTTGCTAAGTCTTCTTTAGTCGACCCAAATTTATTTTTTATCTTATTTAATTTCGGTTCAAGCTTAGCGAGGTTCCCTGTGGAAAATTTTTCTTGTCCTTTCCGATGATCTCCGTCTTCAAATTCCGGAGGATTATTTTTATCGTACTTATCGAGAAGCAGCCCTTGAGCTAAAGGACTAAAAGCAATAAACGAAATTTGATTTTCTTCCAACAATTTTCGTGTTGGTGAATTATCCTTAATAAATCTATCATCAAGTGCGCTCGAAAAACTTTGTATAACTTCAGGTTTTACTATTGGTACTAACTTTTGAAAATCTTCATGCTTGTAAGCTGATTGCCCGATAACCCTTATTTTACCTTCTTCTTTCAACCTGTTCATTGTATCGACAGCGTCATCGAGATATTCATCGTTTTCACCGAAATTACCATGATGAAAATAATAAATATCAATATATTCTCTATTTAGATTAATAAGAGATTGCTCACATTGATGGCGAATATGCTGCGGTTCATAAGCATGTGCCGCCGTTCCGGGAAACCAGCCGATTTTGGTAGCAATTATAAATTTATTTGTTCTGATACCGAGTACTTTAGCAAGCATTCTTTCGGCTCGTCCGTTTCCATAAACATCTGCATTATCAAAATGATTAACACCATTTTCAATTGCATAATTAATCGCATCGGCAACTTCACCTTCGTCTACATTAGCCCAACCGTTAGGTACACCGTTTACCCAACTAAGTCCGCCTAATGTCCAGCAGCCTAGACTTCTCTCCGAGACTTCAATATCCGTTTTACCAAGTCTTCTAAATTTCATAAAACTCCTTTTAATTTATTATTACCTAACCTGGACAAGCCGGAACCAAAAAGGAATATATAGCAAAAATTTAACG
>CAJXGP010000259.1 GCA_913053915.1 uncultured Ignavibacteriales bacterium
CCTGCCGTAGAAGAGATCATTAGGGCTAGGGATTCTATCAATCGGAATTTTACCAGTATATATGATTTCTGTGCAAATGTCGACACAAGAGTTGTGAATAAGAGAACTCTCGAAGGGTTGGTATTAGCCGGAGCGTTTGATTCGATTAATAAAAACAGGGCAGCGTTATTTGAAGCAGTGGAATCGGGCTTGGAATTTGGCGCAAAGATTAAACATTCAGCTCTTTCGTCGGTTGATAGTCTTTTTAGTGAATTAAAGGATGAAATGAAAATTCCTGAACCTCCACTGCCTGAAGTTTCCCAGTGGCCGGAACGTGAATATTTGGCTAAAGAACGTGAAGTAATTGGTTTTTATGTCTCCGGACATCCCCTTCAAAAATATGAAGTTGAATATAACTCTTTTACTTCTATTCACTTGGGGGAAACAGATAAAATGGAGGATACCGATATAGTCAGAGCATGTGGTGTTATTAATTCTTTAAGATATAAGATTGATAAATCAGGTAGAAAAATGGCATTTTTTACACTGGATGATCTTTCCGGCTCTTGTCAGTGTATGATGTTTTCTCAAGCGTATGAAAAATATGGCGCATCTCTAAAAGAAGAAGAAAACGTGTTTATAATAGGCAAACCCGAAAGTAGTGGTGATTCAATAAAATTGCAAATTGCAGAGGTTGTACCCTTGGAAAAGGCCGGTGATCAATTTGCCGAAAGCGTTAAAATATTTATCGATAAAAAAAAACATGACGTTAAGCAATTGCACGATTTAAAAGATTTATTTGGAGAACATAAAGGTAAAATACCGCTGTATATTCATTTATCTGGAAATGAACCGGCAAAACGCGTGTTTTTCCTTGAATCTTATAAAGTGAAAGTCACACATAAATTAATTGAGGATATTGTGAAATTATTGGGGGAGGATTCGATCCTTTTGAATTAAAAATAACCCTATATCGATTATGTTTCGATTAGGAATATTTTCATAAAATAACTTTCTGTCCTGATAACTTAATCGTGAATGTTTAATTAATCCGGTCTTTTACGTGGATGAAAAAACTTCCATTTTAACTTTATTTTGATCGTTAAAACAATATTATGAATTGCTTACCAACGCCGGTTTATTATGATGTTTTTCACAATTAATTGAATTTAATCGCAAAATGGAATAATTATACTAAAGTGATTGTTGTTTCACTAAATTCTATTTTGTAATTTTTATACCCCAAATCAAAAAAAATAGTAAAAGGATGCATATCGAATGGAAAAGAATGAGAATAATAAATACTGGGCAGTAATACTCGGCGCTTCATCGGGTTTTGGAGGAGCTTCGGCGATTAAATTAGCTGAAGATGGTTATAATATTATCGGTATCCATCTTGATCGTCAGGCTACTCTTCCAAATGTTGAACGTATTAAGAATCAAATTAAATCATTTTCAGTGAATGAAAAGTTTTATAATGTTAATGCTGCCGATGCCGGTAAAAGAGCTGAAATTATTAGCGATATTAAATCTTTTTCGAATGGGGAACCGGTAATAAAAGTTCTGATTCATTCATTAGCCTTTGGTACATTGAGACCCTTTGTCCCAATGGAAGGTCAGCAATGTTTGACAAAAGCTCAAATGGAGATGACGCTTGATGTGATGGCACATTCGCTTGTGTACTGGGTTCAAGACCTCCTAATAAACAAATTATTTGCAAAGAAGGCTAGAATATTTGCAATGACTAGTTCCGGTGGACATACAGCCATTCCTTTTTATGGTGCTGTTTCAGCGGCAAAAGCTGCTTTAGAATCACATATAAGGCAGTTGGCTTCCGAGCTTGGAAATATGGAAATAGCGGTTAATGCAATAATGGCAGGTGTTACGAATACGCCCGCAGCTAAAAAAATTCCGGGGTTTGCCAAGTTGATAGAAATTGCGAGAAGAAAAAATCCGAGAGCTCGTTCAACTACTCCTAAAGATGTAGCTAAGGTAATATCATTGCTTTGCAAAGATGGCGGAGAATGGATATCGGGAAGCATTGTGCATGCCGACGGTGGCGAAGATTGCGTACAATTTGTCGGCCAAGGTGAATCTCATATAAATTTGTAAAAATAATCCAATCATATAAAAAGGAATAAAATGGAACCCATTACATTAACAACAGATAACTTTGATGACGAAGTAATGAAATCTGATAAACCCGTATTAATAGATTTTTGGGCTGTTTGGTGTGGTCCATGTAAAATAATTGCTCCTGTAGTTGAGGAATTAGCTCAGGAATACGATGGAAAAATTAAAGTAGGCAAATTAAACGTTGATGAAAATCCTCAGATAGCTATCAGATTTGGGGTTAGAAGTATACCTACCCTATTAGTATTTAACAATGGTGAACTTAAGCATACAATTATAGGCACTCTTCCGAAAGCTCATATTGTTCAAAAATTAAATACGGTATTATAAAAAAATTATTTGAAATTACTAATTCAGAATCAATTTTGGAGAGAAATGAAAAAAATTATAATAACTGATGCGGTTGATAAAAAATGTGCAGGGATATTCGAAGAAAATGGATTCGAGATAAATTATAATCCCGGAATGCCCGTAGATGAAATAAAAAAGGTGATAAAAGACTATAATGCACTGGTCGTTAGAAGCGATACGCAGGTAACGGCGGATTTAATAGATTTGATGGATAATATGGAAGTAATTGGGCGTGCCGGTGCCGGAGTTGATAATATAAATATTGAAGCTGCCACGCGTAAAGGTATTATTGTAATGAATACACCGGGAGGGAATACCGTTTCAACTGCAGAGCACACAATGGCGTTAATGTTATCAATGTGCAGAAATATTCCGCAGGCTAATCAATCGCTGAGAGAAGACAGATGGGATAGAAAAAAATATAAAGGTACCGAACTTCAAGGTAAGACTTTGGGGGTAGTGGGCTTGGGTAAGGTTGGAAGAGAAGTAGCTAAGAGATCAAAAGCATTTGATATGAATGTGATAGGCTATGATCCTGTTCTTTCCGAGGAGATCACTAATAAAATGGGGGTAAAATTAGTAGACCTCAATACAGTATATTTGAAATCAGATATTTTAACTTTCCACGTGCCTCTTTCCGATGAAACAAGAAACATGCTTTCGGAAGAAAAATTAAAAATATGTAAAGATGGAGTGAAAATAATAAATTGCGCGCGCGGTGGAATAGTTAATGAAGATGATTTGTTGCAAGCACTTAATTCCGGTAAAGTATCCGGTGCTGCTTTTGATGTTTATGTTACAGAGCCGCCGGTTCCCAATAGCCCTTTTATTCATCATCCAAAAATAGTTGCTACTCCGCATCTGGGAGCTTCCACTGAAGAAGCTCAAGAAAAAGTTGCTATTCAAATTGCTGAACAAATTGTTTCTTTGTTTAAAAATAAAGGAGTTAGAGGTGCGATTAATGCTTCGGCAATCTTATCTGAAGATAATAAAGAACTTGCACCGTATGTAAGATTAGCGGAAAATTTAGGGGTACTTCATGCTCAATTGAATAAGGGACAATTAAAGGAAATAAATATTAATTTCAGTGGTGAATTATTACATTCATCTACAACATTATTATCAACTGCCGTTTTGAAAGGATTTCTATCGAAGAAACTTACTGCAGGTGTTAATCTAATAAATGCCCCCTTTCTGGCTAAAGAAATGGGAATTGTTATTAATGAAATCAAATCAGGCGCTAATTCAAATTATACTAATTTATTAACCGTTAATTTTGTAACCGATAAAGAAGATCGATTACTTGCCGGTACGGTATTCGGTAATAAGGAGATTAGAATTGTCGACATTGATAATTACCATCTTGAATTAAAACCGGAAGGCTTCATGTTGCTCTATACAAATATAGATAAACCCGGAATGCTAGCTAATGTCGGTAAAATTTTAGCCGATGCAAATATAAATATAGCCGGGCTGTCGCTCGGAAGGCTTGACGTCGGAAAAGAAGCTTTAACTGTAATAAATGTAGATAGTGAGATTGATAAAAATCTTTTATTATCTATTTCATCCATTAGCGGAGTTAAAAATGTTTATTCGGTTAAATTATAACAATGACAAGGAAGAGAAAGTCATATTACTTCGAAAGAAAGATGGGACTGAGGGATCTACCCTTTTATCCCTAGATTATAATAAGAATCTTCAGGAGCGAAAGAAAGCAGCGAGAAAACATAGAATTTTTTTGAAAAAGTAAAGTGATTTATGGGTTTCTTTCTAAACAAGAGATTTTTCCATTAAGTCGAAATGAGAGGAAAAATTTGGGAAAGAAATTCATCATACCCGTGCGAAGTTAGTTCATGAGGCTAACTATAAAATTATTTTTTTATAGATGAGTCCGGTCTAAAAAGGTATAAATGAGAATTATGAAAATTTTTGACAAAATATTTCTTTCATAAATGATGCCTAATATAAAGTCAAATATGTTCTGTCGTATTGGCTTTGTTGACACAAGAAAAACTCAT
>CAJXGP010000260.1 GCA_913053915.1 uncultured Ignavibacteriales bacterium
TAGGGGTAACATTTTTTTATGTTTTACAAATAGGGCAAGACCTTATTATTCCATTTATTATTGGGTTATTATTTGCGTTTGCAATAATAGGAGTTGCAGGAGTATATGAAAGATTTAAGTTTACTCGTTCATTTGCAACATTTTTATCAATTATTACTTTTGTTCTCATTTTTTGGTGAATAGGACAAATGATTTCTGCAAATCTTGATTTTGATGAAGTAACAAACAAACTTCCAGAATATCAAGAAAAAATATATGAGATATTAGTATGACTGGCTCAATGGGCTAATTTTACCGAAGCTGATCTTAATAAGTATGTAAATTTTAAAGATTTCTTTTTTAAAATTGATTTACAATCAGTAATAGATGATAAAGAAAAAACAAAAGCCAATCAATTTAAAAAACTTCATAAAAATATTAAAATAATTAATGTCTTCAACCATTTTGATCTCACTCAACGTGTTGTGGCAGATTTTTCAATGAAACAATTTGGACTGCTTATTGATGCTTTTGAAAAAGATCGTGTGACTACGTTGAGAGAACGCAAGAAATCAAAATATAAAATTGGCTGCTTCTGGGCTTCCATCTTAAAATTCTGGATATGGTTACCTCTGCTTATACTGTTTCCAATTTGGACGGCTAAGATTGATTTTCCTAAATTGGTATCGGCAAACAAAATACACAGTTCACCCTCAAACCAAAATTCACTAAACAACATTTTAGGAATGGGACGGCCTTTAGCTTGTTCAATCCATCGGTTTGCAGGCTTAACCGTAAATAAGCCTATATTCTCTTTTTCCTTTGCGGTGGTCTGTTTCAGCTTCTCAACGTGATTTAAAATAGTTTCCGGGTTGTTGAGGTCATCAAATACAGGGTTCAGTTTCATAGCTTTATCAGTATTTGAGTGTCCAACGATAGCCGGAAAATGCTTATCTTTGCCCTTGTCCTGTTCAAAGACTTTAGGGCTGATCTTTTGGATTGTTTCCATAATGTCAGCCCTTTATTTTTTAATGTATTCATGTGCCTGATCCTTTAACTCATCGTTGGTAAGCTTCCGGCCTTGTTTGATATAGTCTAACAGCTCTGTTTTGGAAAAATAGAGGCGTTTGCCACGCTTCATAAATGGCAATTCGTGGCGGTGTGTCTTGCAGTACATCGTCGGAACGGAAAGGTGCAGCAGTTTAGCTGCCTGTGAAATAGTTAGAAACTCATCCTCCTGTTCGGAGGTGTCAACCGTTTGGGGTTTGTGTTTTAGGTCAAGTATTAAATTTTCAATACTGCTTAATCTTGCTTCGAGTGTTTCAAAAGGATTTGATACCATGTCTGTATAATTTTAATGTTAAACATGGCTCAAAAATAATATAGTATTTTGTTTAATGTAGTGATATTTAGTTGTTTGTGGTTGTTTACAACTAAAAACAACTTACAACAAATTTTATTTTAGTATTTCTTTTAATATTTTCTTAACAGAAAGTAAATCATCATCCGTATCTAAATAATTCCAATTATTCTTTTCATCAAAGCATTTTCTAACCGCCTCATAGGTTCCTGAATTTCCAGTCACCAGTTCATAAAATTTTTTTAGATTCTTTGTTTTGGAGCTTGGTATGATTTCAATTAGATGGTCTCTATCCCGTAATAAGTGGATTAATCCTGCTACTGGTTTACCTTTTTTCCCTTTGAAAGCTTGCTGAATTTCATTGACTTTTGATAATCCAATTTTACCCAAATCAAAAAAATCTGAAAGTTTTGTTTCTTGTTTTTTTTTGGGTCGAAAGTTTTCTATTTTTCCTTTTAAGTCATTGATTACCTTGCAAACTGAAAAATATTTATCGGGGGAAGACGTATCTTCCAAATTAAAAAATTCCGCAGCAGGAGTTATTGTTCCACCATTTTTACCTATTGACTTAGGTAATTTAATTTTGCAGATTTCTTTGTTTCTCCATTTAATTCCAAGTACCGTTTCTTCTTTTTGTTCTTTGAAGTTAATCGGCGGGCGATCCAAAAAGGGGTAATAAATGCCCTTACCTAAATACATTTCAAGGTCATCCTTGAGGGCCTTAATTTTGTCCAAATTAGAATCTGTTATTTCATCAATAGCATTAAAAATATCTAATCTGCTCATTTTCCCATCAAAAATATTGTCAAAGAGGGCCTTAACTTTGCCCAAATTAGAATTCGTAAACCGATAACTCTCACTTTGTTCCTTTGTTATAATAATTTTCTGAGAAGGTTGCATATTGCTTTCGCATCTTTGAAACGCATTTTGAATTGCAAGTTTAATTTGTAATAAATCATCTTTGTAAAGGATGCCCCGTATTTTCCCATTCGTTATATCCTCTAATTTTATACAATGGTCATTTTCACTTATTGACGTAAGTTCATGTTTGCAATATTCTATTGTTTCCTGTCTTTTCTGCTCAATTGTTTTACCTTCCATGTTTTCGTATTGCAACAAACCTTTTTTTGCTTGATCATGTAATAATTCCAACTCATTTTTCCGGTCATTAAAACTGATTTCTTCAAATACAAGTAGATCGTCAAGGTTTTCAACTACATGAAGGCAACATTCAAAAAACTCATCAGCCTCAAAAAATTCCTTTTCCGCCTTTTTGCATTCCCTAAAAAAGTAATTTTCAAGGTATTCATGTTCGTCCCACATATTTAAAACTTTATTTTCTTCATCATTATAACCTTGCCATATTATTTTTAAATAGTCCATTTGTTCTGTGTGTTTTAGGTGATTTCTTATAATATTTTTTTAATTATCGGTTTGATAGGTTATCAAAATCCATAAGCTTATTAGCAAATACTTTTTTTGCATCATTATCAAAACCAGCAAAGTAATTTTGTGTAGTTTTCATATTTTGGTGTCCTAAACTTTCCTGAATAAATTCCATGGTGGCACCGTTCCTGATTGCGTTGGTAGCAAATGAATGCCTTGCCCAGTAGGTTGAGGTTTCCTCCGGTAAACTGTTCGCTTTACAGAGTTTCTTTATATGCTGGTTTACAAATCGGGTAAAGTTATTGATTGTGCTTCGCAGCTTTTCGGGTGGTATATTTGACGGTATTATGTCAAACACTCTGTTTTCCGGGGTTTTGTCCGGATTGCCATATTTGTTTATCACTTTTTTTGTAAAGTCATTCAGATAAACCGTAATGGCTTTTGAATGGGCTTTTGTTGTGTTTTTGGTTTTAGCCCTGACAAACTCAATTTTTCCATCCTGAACGTCTTTATACCTCATCAAAAGAATATCTTTCATGTTCATTCCATTGCAGGCATAAGAGAAAAACCAAAAATCTCTGGCCTTTTCCTGCTCCGTGGTCTGTGGTTCTGCATGGAAAAGTATTGATAGTTGATTATGGTCAAGTGCTTTTTTAACATTCTTAGTGGCCGGTATTACGTATTTTCCTTTCCCAAAAGGATAGAATTCCCGGTCTATCTCTTTTTCCCGGATAGCCTTATTAAATGCGGCTCTTAATGATCTTAAATATATTCCAACAGTTGTTAAACTCCGCCCTTTTATATCTGTCATGTAGCTTTCGTATTCTTTTAACCATCCCATGGTTATATCGTAAAAGGTTAGATTTGAAAAAGATTTTTTGCCTTTATATTCTATGAATACTTCAAAAGATTTTCTGCTCAACTCATAGCTGTTGGCCGTTCCATACTGTTCCCATTTGACAAGTTCGTTTATCATTTGCTGGTACTGGTAAGATACTTTTGAACCGTCGCCCGGTTTCCGATACAGTTTCCGGTCAAACTCATCAAAATTGAAAGGCTTTATGTTTTCGGCTATTTCGATTGCTTTATTCTCAACGGCAAGCATTTTCCGGCGGGTCTCTTTTTGTTCATTCCGGGGCTTAACAGTCTTATAAATTTTTTTAAATTCTGTTTCTGTCATTTCAAAGCTGGTTGGATAAAGCTTTTGCCTCCGGGGAGTAGGTGTGTAAACCCTTAATTTTACCGGATATTTTTTGTTAGCCAGTTCTCTCCGTGTATCAAGATAGAGAGAAATAAAATAGTCCTGTCTCATTTTGTCTGTTTTTTAAACCTGAAAATTTAGGTACAAACCATTTGCATACGATTTGCATACAAAAATACAAAATAAAATAAGATAACGCAAAATAAATAATACAATATTTATTAACAACTATCTAATTTTCTTATATTTGCAATAAGAAAACAAAAATAACAAATAACATAAAAAAGTATAAATTTATGACTCTTAATCAGCGGGTCGTAGGTTCGAGCCCTACCGGGGAGACAAAACACAAGGCCCGGGGAAAGGTTTAATTTTAAATCACCTATATTTGTAATAGAAAATTTATTGTTTAACCTTAAATCCGCAGGGGGCTTCGTTATGAGAAGCCGGAATGTATGTCAGGTATTGGCGTAGCACAGAAAAAAGCAACGCAGGCATAGCATTAGCTATGGTGAGTAGGTTTTTTCGAGCATTCCCAATAATGGCGTGCA
>CAJXGP010000261.1 GCA_913053915.1 uncultured Ignavibacteriales bacterium
AATTGCACTGAAAAGTTTAATGGGTTTATCTTCAAATACTCCTTTGAAGATACAAGGAAATCTTTCATTAATTAAACAATCAATTAATCTCGATTCATTAATGGCTTTGGCATTTAATCAGCGTGAAGAGATTAAAATGGCACTAGATGCGAATAATTCTCTAAAAATGCAAAAACAAGTGGCTTCACTTAGTGACATGCCCACGCTAAACGCTTTAGTGAACTATGGATTAAAAAATGGTTATATGCCCAATCTCAATGCATTAAGAGGTAATTGGATAGTTGGAATTTCTGCTAATATACCTATCTTTAACGGAAATAGGAAAGAAGCACAAGTACAGGAGGTTCAGGCGAATTTGAATGCAAATAATGAGCAAATAGCCACATTAAAAAGAAAAATTAAAATCGAAGTAGAGCAAGCTATCTCCGAATTGAAAACAAGTAGAAGCCAATTAAGTACCGCAAAATTACAAGTGGAACAAGCTAAACAAGCTCTTCGGAGGGCGAGGTCTTCTTATAAAAACGGAGTCATAACAAATCTTGACCTTCTGGATGCTGAAACATCTTTGGCTGAAGCTCAATTTTCACATCTTAGAGTAATATATCAGAATGTTATTAATACGTATTCGCTAAGAGAAGCTGTCGGCGATGTCCTTAATTAATAAGTTCCAATAAAAGGTATTTTTCTAACGATAAAGCTTTAATTTTTGTTAATATTTATAGCTCGAGAACTTTTCTTATGACCTTTTAAGATGTACTTCATTAATAATTTCCGGCGGAAGAATTATAATGAATTTGTCCAAAGGACAAGGAATTGTCACTCTGAACTACCTGTCCGCCTCAGGCGGAAAGTGAAGGATGTCCTTAATAATCAAAATAACAGAATCTTCGTCGCACAGATACTTAGAATGACAGTAAAAATTACTTTTTGGACAATTTCAGGTTCTATCCATTAATTTTATCAGTTTGCATGAGTACCGTGAGAAAACAAGTTTAATTTTCTGAATTATTGTGGATATGATAGACAAGAAACTTTGGACAAAAGAAGTAACGTATGATAAAAAACAATAGTGATCCTACCAAAAAATTCTTTGTCCGTTTTGAAGCTTTAAGGGCATTGAGACACAAAAATTTCCGTTTATATTTCAGCGGGCAAGGCCTTTCCGTGATTGGTACTTGGGTTCAACGGATAGCGTTAATCTGGCTTGTTTTCCGTTTAACCGATTCTGCTTTTCTTTTAGGAGTGGTTAGCTTTTCAGGTCAGATTCCATTATTAATAATTACACCGTTTGCAGGTGTTTTTGCAGATCGATTTAATAAACACAAAATTCTAATCTATACTCAAACCCTTTCGATGCTTCAAGCATTTGTACTTGCAGGGCTAGTTTTAACAAATACGATTCAAATTTGGGAAATTATTGTTTTAAGCATTGTATTAGGCATCTTTGATGCAGTCGATATGCCGACGCGCCAATCATTTATGGTCGATATGATCGGAAATAATAAAGCAGATCTTGGAAATGCAATAGCCATTAACTCCAGTATGGTAAATTCAGCACGGCTAATAGGTCCGGCAATTGCGGGTATTTTAATTTCTGTTTTAGGTGAAGGCTGGTGCTTTCTTTTGAACGCAATTAGCTACATTGCCGTAATAATTTCGCTATTTAAAATGGATATTAACTATGTACACGAACCCGGTAAGAAGACTGAAACAATTAAAGAATTAAAAGAAGGAATGAAATATGCATTCGGGTTTAATCCCATAAAATCTATTCTATTATTATTAGCGTTTGTTAGTTTTATGGGGACCCCTATTAGAATATTAGCTCCAATTTTTGTTAAAGATTATTTCCATGGAGGTGCCGGTTTATTTGGTTTTTTAATGGGGGCATCAGGCTTTGGCGCTTTAACAGGCGCAATTTATCTAATGAATAAGAAAAATGTTTTGGGATTAATCAAACTCATTGCGTATGCAACCGGAGCGTTTGCAATAGGGCTAATTGCCTTTGCCCTATCACATGTAATTTTTCTCTCTATAGTATTTATGTTTGTTACCGGATTGGGAATGATGATCCAACTGGCAGGGAGTAACACTTTATTACAAACAATAGTAGATAACGATAAACGGGGAAGAGTCATGAGCCTTTACGCCATGTCATTCAGAGGCGTGGCTCCTTTCGGCAGTTTGTTAGCCGGTGCTTTTGCCGGATTGATTGGTGCATCGCTAACTTTAATCATCGGTGGAGTTTTTTGTTTGATAGGGGCAATTTACTTTTTAAAAAATTTGCCTAAAATGAAAAAACTTATAAGACCGGTTTATATTAAGTTAGGCATTATTGCCGAAACACTTCAAGGAGTTGAAACCGCAACCCGCTTATTCACTGAAGAAAAACAATAAATTCATAAAACTTTGAATGATTTAATTCTTCTTGTTATCTCAACCGAAGGGGAAAATCTCCTGCTCATATTTTTTTTGTCATTCCGAGTGCATGAGAGAAATTTCCTGTTTTAAAAGAGATTTCTTAGTCAACCCGCTTCTTCGAAAGAACTAATTTTTTCACATCATTTCTAACGAACTCAATAAATCCCCTGTCCTTTATTTCTTTTATAATTCCAATCGAAGCAAAAAAATTTATGTCTGACGAGTAATTGGAATTATTTTATCAATGATTGCAGTTCAATTATGTTCCCTTCAGGGTCGGTTAAATATACCCATTTTACTTTCGCACCATCGGCAGTTTCTAAAGTAACAATATCACCGAGATTCTTTCCACCGGCATTTAAAACTTGTTCTGCTGCACGTTCAACATTTTCTACTGAAAAGGCGATATGTCCAAAACCCGGTCTATTCACCGCAATCATTTGTCTATCCATCATTTTATTATATTGAAATATTTCTAAAGTCGGACCATCTTTCCCATAACCGGGTAATTTCAGATGAACACCTTCTAATTCAGCCCCCGGAATTCCGGTACCTTTTTCAAGTGCTTTTCCTTTAAAATGCCTTTCGGGAGGGGCTTTCTCACAATTGAATATTTTAATATAAAAATCAACTAAAGAATGCCAATCTTCAGCAATCAAGTTTGTATGAACATATTTTGCTTTAATACTCATAAATTTATTAATCAATAATCTAAATAATCGGCAAAAAGTCAACCTTAGTTAAAAATAGACAGCTATTGTATACAATCTTGCTTTTACGGTTTTGTATAATCCGGCTTTTCAAGATAAGCTCTTTGTAGCTTCCCTCTGTAACGGCCTTGGATTTCCGAAAGATAGTCTTCTACATTTTCCTGTTTATACCAAGTACTTCTTTGTGCAACTGCATATTTACCAAAGCTCTCCCGGACTCCTTTCATTAACTCTTTTGAACCATCTGTTATTATAACTATTTCTTCGTTGAACTTAAAAAGTCCCTTGCTGCTAAGTCTTTTAGTAAACCTTTTATTACTTCTCTGTTTTCTATGATTGAACGGATAGAACCTAACGGTATTTTTTTCTCCGTTCATTGTTATCCCCAAAGCAATAACTACTTGTTCCTTCGATAAGTACTTCCCATTTATTACTAAGGAAATAAAATCATAATTTCCTAAATTTCTTTGTCCAAATTCTTTTAATGTTTTTTTGCTATCTTTTACAATTGATATTTATAAATATATTTTATTGTTTCTTTTTCAATAAAATCAAAAACTTTTTCTCTCGAAATCTCGAAACCAGGCTGGAACATAATTTGGGAATCAGCAATATCATCTTTTGTAATTAATGCTTTTAAATAGATTGTACTGTCAAATTCAGGATGCTTTTTTTTAGCTAATGAAATTATATCTGGTAAATTGTTATTTTTCAGTATATAAAAAATATCAACATAATCTTTGTAAGTTGCACGCATTAATTTTAAAATTTCCATTATTCCTATTTCTTTTATTTGAGCCAATCTAAAATATTTTGTATTTATTAAAGGCAATATATTGGGGTAACTCAATTTAAAAAATGAGATTTTAATCTTCGAATCCAACAGGAAAGTTAATGTATTAATTTCGTTTTGAATAACTAAGATAGAATTTGAAGAGAAAATAGTTTTTACTTTTTCTATTACTAAGTTATTTGAAAAACTATTTGAAGTAAAGAAATCAAAATCAACTGAAGTTCTGTGACCTATTTGAAGAGCTAAACACGTACCGCCGGCTAAATAAAAATCTTTCTTAAAGTCGGATAATTCATCCAAAACTTCATATCTACCGGTATTTAAAACTTCATATTTTAATTTAATTTGTCCAAAGCTCATCATGAAAAGTTAATTTTTCCCAGAAAATAAAACTTGATTTATTCAACAAATTTTTGCCACGCGTTTTTAAGTAATTTTTAATTTCATTTTGAGGTAAAAACTCTAAAAGACTAGGCTCTATTCTAAATATGGATATATATTTTTAATAATTCTATCCTTTAGGAGAGGGGGAAAAGTGCCCTTTTTAGAAT
>CAJXGP010000262.1 GCA_913053915.1 uncultured Ignavibacteriales bacterium
ACTGTTAATTTTTCAATATAAATCCCTTTTTGGTTCCGGCTTGTCCAGGTTAAGACTACGAATGTAGTCCGAAAACATTTGCATAAAACTTAAAATGTTTAATCAACGGTATTTTCGTTGCAGGCTGTCATTCTTACTGAAGACAGAAAGTAAAGCAAGTTGATTTTCAAATAGTTTGTTGTATTGGCTGTTGTGTATTGTCGTTTGACATATTGAATAAGTTTCCTTAAATTTTAGCGTGAGATTATGAGAGAAGGGATTGAACTTGAGCCCGTATTAAATGATAACTCATTTTGGGAGAAGTTCTTTTCCTTTTCTCTTTTTATTTTGTTTTCTTAGAGATAGGGGCTTTATTATCGTGTTTTTGCAATCTTCTTACTTTGTTCAACTTAGCTAATGGTTTAATTTCTTTAAATTTATCTTTGTTAAGATTTGAAGCAATTTATAAAAAAATTTTAAATTATCAACAGATGAAACTAAAAATATTGTTGAATTCTCAAATTATTTTTTTCATCAAAATATTATAATAATGTATGAAAGCAATAATATTTGAAGCTCCGGGAGAACCGAACGTTCTGAAATTAGGTGAATTTAATACACCGGAACCAAAAGAAAATGAGCTTCTTGTAAAAGTAAAAGCAATTGCATTAAATAGAGCCGATACACTACAAAGGAAAGGGAAATACCCACCGCCAGCCGGTGCTAGTCCAATACTGGGACTTGAGATAGCAGGCGTTGTTACAAATACGGGTAAGAAAGTAACCAAATGGGATAAAGGCAACGAAATATTTGGACTAATCCCTGGGGGTGGTTATGCTGAATATGCAGTAATAAATGAAGAAATGGCAATGCCGGTTCCCAACAATTTGTCAATGCATGAAGCAGCCGCTATTCCTGAAGCATTCTTAACTGCATATCAATCATTAATTTGGTATGGAAAATTAAAGAAAGACGAAACTGTTTTGATTCATGCAGGCGCCAGCGGTGTGGGTACGGCGGCTATTCAAATAGCTAGTGAACTTGGTGCAAAAATTGTTGTGACTGCTTCAAAACAAAAACATCAGGCTTGTATCAATCTAGGGGCAGAAATGACAATCGACTATAAAAGTGAAAGTTTTGAAAAGAAAATATTAGAATTTACAAACGGTAAAGGCGCGGATTTAATTATTGATTTTATCGGAGGTCCTTATTTCAATCAAGATATTAATTCATTAAATATCGACGGCATGTTAATAATTTTAGCGATGCTGGGAGGCGGTAAGGTTGATGAATTTGATTTAAAAAAGTTATTGTCTAAACGAATAACTATTTTGGGGTCAACACTAAGGTCGAGAAAATTAGATTACCAAATTAAACTTACAAAAGAATTTTCCGAATTTGCATTGAAAAAATTTAATCTGGGAAAATTGCATCCGGTAATAGATTCTATTTTTGAATGGGATAAAGTTGCAGAAGCGCATAAATATATGGAAGAAAATAAAAATATCGGAAAGATAGTTCTGATTGTTAACTAGTGTTATGTTAATTTTATTTTGTCGCATAATTGCGAAACTCACCCCAACCCCTCTCTTAAAAAGCGAGGGGCTTTTACTCCCTCTCCCTTTGGGAGAGGGTTGGGGTGAGGGGTGGCTGACTGACCGACACTATATACTTAACATTGCACTAGTAGAACGTTTCATAATTTTGTCTGATTTCATATTCTTCATTGAGTACCCGGTTCATCGAGTGAAGTATGCCTTATCAGCAAGACAGGCGAGATCAATAACTTCTTATCAATTATTAGATTGCTTCGTCGCTCCTCTCCTCGCAATGACACTTTAGCGTTGTAAAGTTTTATTCAGAAAACGCTATTTAGTATGATTAAACGTATAATAGAAATTTTTTATATAAATCATCGATAATAAATTACTGTTCATTCATTTTAAAAACAGATAGTATATAAGTGCGTTAAAAATAGTTACCGGAATTCCTACCTTTGCAAATTCAAAAAATGTTATAGTTTCCCCTGCTTTCTTTTCCGCATTTTGAATTATGATAATATTGCTTGCAGCCCCGAGAATAAATAAATTTCCTGCAATTGTACTCCCTGCCGCTAACGCCATCATTCCTTTAAGCGCAACATTATTGCTCATTAGCACGGGAAGATAAAGAGCAACGAGCGGAACATTGGAAATCAATTGGCTAAGCAATATGCCCACAACTAAAATTAAAAACACAGATGCAAAATTAAAATGAGAATCTTTAATTATTTCCTGGAATATACCTGTGTTCCATACGCTTTGCATAAGGATGAACATCGAGGCGAAAAATATTAGCGTATGCCAATCTATTTTTTTAACTATTTCAATCCTTCGCTTGCTAAAGAGGAGCTCCGGTAATGAAGCTGCCAAAGCTATATAAGTTAATTTAAACTCAGCTCCTTCGTCGAGAAACGCCATTGTTACCTTTATTGAAATTAATACGAGCATAATTAAAAGCGAGGCTTTAGATATATTTGCAAGATTTATATCTTTAACGGGTTCTTCGGAATGATGAAGTATCAGGTGATTAAATTGTTTTCGATAAAATATTCTTATTATCAAAAAGGCGGCAAAAAGATTAATAATTGTCGGAATGAATAAATATTGCAAAAAGTTTAGAAATGAATTGTGAATATTACCGTGTATCGCAATCAACAAATTTTGAGGATTACCGATAGGGCTCATAACACTACCTATCGTTATTGCAAAAGCCAAAACGATTAATAACATCTTTGCATTAATATTATGCTTTTTCGATATAAGCAAAACGACAGGTGTTCCTATTATGGCTAATGAATCATTCATCAAAATAGCAGAAGCTAAGCCGGCGCCAAATAAAAGGTAAAAGACCAAAGTGTCTACCGACTTTACATTTCCGGTTAAAACGGAGATTAAATGAGAAAGATATCCGCTATCTTCAAGCGCAACAGCAACTACGAACATTCCGAATAAAAATAAAATTACATCAATGTTTATAGAGCTTAAAGCATCAGGAACGGAAATTTGATTTGTAATTAAAACGGCAACAGCCCCACCGAGCATTATTTGCCAAATATCAAAATTAAAGTTTCCTACTTGACGTTTCGCAATCAGGATAAAAACAAATATTAAAACAATTATCGAAATCATGAAGCAAAAATCAGAAAAGATACTATATGGTAAATGTAGTTTTAATAGAAGTAAACCGTGTGTGTTTTATACTTGCCGTTTTCATAAATAAACTTGGCAGTGAAAAATTTCTTTTGATCCAGCCATTTCAAAAAGATTTTATCTCCTTCCCATGAATTTAACGCATAAATTTCTTTATTCGGAATCCATTTAAGAATACCTTCTTTAGAGTCGATCAATTTCCCATTAAAAGTATCTACAGTAAAAATAAAAACATACCAATCATCTACACCATCGAATAATGGAAAAGTAATAAAGCCGCGTAATTCGGGATTCACCATTGTTAAACCCGATTCTTCTTTTACTTCCCTGATGGCACATTCTTCAGGGCTCTCTCCAGGTTCAAATTTTCCCCCAAGCCCGTTCCATTTGCCCTCATGATAATCATTTTCTTTTTTTATTCTGTGAAGCATCAATGTTTTATTGTTCTTTTTATCGATTAAATAACAAAGAGTCGCAAGTTTCATATCTGTTCTTTTTATTTGATGTATAATTATATTTACCTTATGAAAAAGTCTTATCCTTTGTTGATGTTCACATTCAAAAACTTGGAAATGACTTTTTAACTTCGCCTCACACAATTAAGATAAAAATATTTAATGAAAAAAATCTATGTTTAAACTTTATCTCCGTATCAAAAACTTTAATATTTCGAGAACTTCCCGATAAAGTCATCCTCTGAAAAATTTATGTAAATAATCGTATCAGTATCAAGTTTTTTAGATTTTATTTAGTAAATTACGAAATTTCCAAATGAATTATCTAATCAATTTCTGTTCAGTTAGTACAGAGACAGTAATAAATTTTCGAACCGACTGAAGTTAAAACAATGATCTAATAAAAACGAAAAAGAACTTTTAATTTGAAACAACTGATTAATTTTAATAATTATAAACCTTATCATCACCCTTGAAAGAAAAAACCAGAATTATTTTTATAGACTTGCTGCGAGGTTGGGCATTATTGGTAATGATCGAAGTTCATATTTTCAACTCAATGCTGATGCCTTCGTTAAAAAGCACTGATTGGTTCCCAATCCTGAATTTTATAAATGGATTGGTTGCACCTTCATTTTTGTTTGTATCCGGTTTTGTATTCATGCTGTCGACAAAAGATGATACATTCGAATTAAGAAAATTCGGGAAAAGATTTTGGAAAAAATTAGGAAGGATTACCCTTATTCTTTTAGCAGGTTATTCTTTACATCTTCCGATCCTTTCATTACGACGGATGCTCCTTTATTACAGCCCTGATGTTATTCTTCGTTCTTACAATGTAGATATATT
>CAJXGP010000263.1 GCA_913053915.1 uncultured Ignavibacteriales bacterium
CAACTAATAAATTGTCATTTCGAAGGAGTCTTCGACTGAGAAATCTTTCACTTTTTGTCAAGAAAAGATTTCTTTCCCGATTTCGTCGGTATCGAAATGACATTATCAATAGTCCTATAACAAACCCTGAAGGTTGTGGCAATTCAATGTAATGTTCTGCGTAACGTGAGTAATAAGATTTAATTTTTCCGGAAACTTAGTTATAGCTCGATTATTTAACTATTTATTTGATAAAATATAAATTATGAAAAAATGATTTTTATGAAATTTAATTTGAAATACTTATTTATTTTAATATTTCTGCTTTCGTTTTCACTATTTAGCCAAGTGAAACATCCATTAGATAGAAAATCTTATGAAGCACAGCTCGACGGTCTTAGGTCATTAAAACATGCTCTGAAACTTGCAGTAAATAATTTAAATAAACAATCGGATAATCTTAAAAGCCATTCTAAAGAATTAGATGAAAAACTAGAATCATGTGGTGCCGGGTTGAAAGTTTTGAAAAGAAAATTGTATGTGAAAAAATTTGGAAGGATAGATGGTAATAGAGTTGCTAACGGGAGAGTATGGAAGGGAATGAGCGAAAAAATGTTGAAAGACAGTTGGGGAAAACCGGATAAAATTCATAAAAATGTTCACCCGTGGGGTGTGTTTACTCAATGGTATTATGGGAATATAACATACTTTTTTAAAAACAGTAAACTTATCGATTGGAGAGAAAAGAAAAATTAATTGTTAAACCTCGCCGATTGATATTGCAGTTGTCTTAAGAGAATATTATAAAGATAGGTTTAATGCCCGTTTAAAATTGATGAAATATGTGCACAGGAATGTGGAGATGTAATAGAGCTGCATCCTTTTTTATCTTCAGAATTTGATGAGACGGACCCCTTCGTATCTGAAATATTTGGAACCGCTATTGAAATATATTCATGAAAAATCAAACTTGGTAATACAACCTAAAAGTTGTAAGTTACAATAATGAAAGGAAAGGAATTAATTAAATTGTTGGAAAAAGAAGGATGGGTATTAGACCGAATATCCGGTAGTCACCATATAATGGTTAAAGACGGAAAAAGATCAATTCCCATTCCTATCCATAGAAATAAAAATATTCCAAAAATCCTTGTAAAAACAATTTTGAAACAAGCAGACATAAAAGGAAATTAAAATGCACTTTTACGCAAAAATTAATAAATTAAACGATATTTATTTAGTGACTTTTCCGGATATTAAAAATATTAATACGTACGGTTCTACATTAGATGAAGCTATTCAAAATGCGTCTGAAGCATTAAATGGATGCATTGTCTCTGATTTTAGTAGAGGTTTTAAGTTACCTGAAAGAAAAGAATATTCGGGAAAAGAATATTATAAAATATCCTTACTTCCACACATTTCGCTTGCTTTACAGCTAAGAGGACTGAGGGGTAATAAAACACAAATTGAAATGGCTCGGTTGTTAGGCGTATCATACCAGGCTTATCAAAAGTTAGAGAATCCAAGTAAAAGTAATCCAACAATTAAAACTATTGAAAAAGTAAGTAAATCATTAAATAAAGAGTTAATATTTAAATTTGTTTAAGCAAATGTGAATCTTGAACACATAAATCCTTTTTGAGTAAATTTTAGCCTTGTAATCTATTCTAAAAAAATAAATACAACTTAAGAGGAAGTAAAGGAGGATGAATCATAAATTATAAGTTTTGAATTATAATTTGTGAATGATGAATTAAAAACAAAAGACTAAAATTTTTTATATGCACCATCTAAATTGGTTTCCGGATTCTACAATAATGATTTCTCTTTTTAAGCCTGTCCGCCTTTGGAGGAAGAGGATTGAGATAAGTTATAATAAATTAAAAATCAGAAAACCAATCCGCGCAAATCTGTTGCATCTGTGTTCCATCAAAAACCTCACGCAACGACCACAGTGAAAAGGATATTATTATTTTCAGCGGAACGAATATTCGGCTGGAATATTTTTTGTCAATTTTACAAAGTTTTTTTATAAAAATCTTTTTCCACTTGAACCATTACAAAACCAACATTTAATATTGCTTTTCCCCTCGATATTTTATTAAGTTGATTTAACAAATTATAGTGTAAAAATCTATTTTATTTGAAATTATCGAGATTTTAGATTATGGATTAAAAAATCATATATTTACAATAAGAAATATTCTTGCTGTTGTTTTACCGGATAGCTAAAATTACAATTATGAAGTATTAATTGATGTATCAAATGAAAACCGGGAAACAACAATAATTTGATTCGTGTAGTAACCTTATTGAATGATATTTCAATCTTTTTAATTTTTTTTTTGCATTTTTACTTGACGTTTTGAGTCATTAACTTTTTTTAAAAACTACAAGTTTACCGACTTTTTGTTTATTTAAATACCCAAGAGATTTTTTATTTAACTTTCACACTTAATTTAGATACAAATAAATAATTTTATCACAAATATTGATCGACTAAACTAAAATGATTAAGAAAACTTTTCCTTATTTAAAAGTAGCAAATTTTTGTAATGACAGGATTACAAAAATTATATTACTTACAACTTGCTTTGTATTGATATCCTCTCTTTCTTATTCACAAACCGTCTTTGAGCCGATAAACAGCAGTGTTTACCAATTTTTGGATAGGATGGCTCAAAAAGGGCTGATCCGGTTCGAGGATAACATTAAACCGGTATCACGTTTATATATTGCGAAAAAATTAAATGAATTATCCAATAAGTTCTTGATGAACCAAAGTATACACTTTGAATCTGAGCATAAACTAACTGCATTGGAAAGGGAAGAGTTGAAATTTTATTTAAAGGATTATGGAATGGAATTAAGAGAAGTAAGAATTGAAGCGTTGAAAAATTCCGGAACCGATAGACGATCAAAAAATAATTTTCATACAAGAAATTCTTCTTACATTCAAGCAAAACAATCTCATTACAACATCATTAGTAAAGACCCTTTTAACCGGTGGAGATTATTCTCTTACAGCAGCAATTTATTTAAGTTAAATGTTAGTCCAATATTAGGATATAAGCTAGGTACCCGGGAAGGGGCAAAATATTCGCATAGATGGAATGGAATTTATCTTTATGGATATCTGGGAGATAATATTGGGTTTAGTTTTAAGTTTAAAGATAATTCCGAAAATGGAAGTACAGTAGATAGAACAAAAGAATTTACACCTACTCCCGGTGTGATAATTGCAAAATCAAATGCAAACCATATTGAATACAGTGAGATTAATGTAGACATTAGTTACAATTGGAAATGGGGGGATATTTCAATTGCTAAGGATAATTTGGAGTGGGGTTATGGTCAAAGCGGGAAGATAGTTTTATCTGATAAAGCGCCCTCTTTTCCTTTTATTAGGTTGGATATTCATCCAACAAGTTGGCTGAGATTTAATTACATACATGCTTGGCTTAATTCAGATGTTATTGATTCTTCTTCTCTTTATCGAACTTATCTGCCTGGAGAATACAGGGATCAATTCAGGAAAAAATATTTTGCATCTCATACTCTAACCGTTACCCCTTTCCGAGGGTTGGATATTTCACTTGGCGAATCAATTGTGTATAGCGATAGATTGGAGATTGCATATTTAATTCCGATTATGTTTTTCCGTGCGGCGGATCATTATTTGAGTCAAGCGAATAATAATGCGGGAAGTAACTCACAATTCTTTATGGGTATAAGTTCAAGAAATCAAATAAAAAACACACACCTTTACGGAACATTATTTATTGATGAAATAAGAACTTTCACATTGGAATACACTAAGATTTTCCCTTATGTTTATACACATTATATTCCCACTCAAACATACCAAAGCTCCGGTTATGTAATGGGACATTGGATGGGCAATAACGCCGATCTGGTTTATGGTGCAATAAATTATCGTTTTATTAGAGGGCTTCAAGCAACTCTTTGGGGGCAGTATATCCGTAAAGGCGCTGCCGGTGCGGTAAAAGGGCAATATACACAACCACAACCACCGTTTCTTTTCGGGCTGAGAACTAATTATACTTATTTTGGTTTTGATGTTAAGTACGAGTTCATCCATGAACTTTATGCCGGACTACAATATAAAACTACTATGATCTCTAAAGAACAATTAAATCATTCTTTTATAAATAATAAAATGAATGAGTTTTATTTCTCATTGTATTATGGATTCTAAAAATTGAAAGG
Source organism: uncultured Ignavibacteriales bacterium (assembly GCA_913053915.1). The sequence continues at coordinate 4,213 of CAJXGP010000263.1, forward strand.
TTGAAATTCAATGAATGGAATAAAAATTCTTAAAGGAACTTTACATCGTTTTTCTTTTTCGAATTGCCGGTGAGAAAATTAAGTCATTCCGAATGAGCGGTGCGACTGAGAAATCTCCTTTATAATGTTATGTGTTAATTGTTTTTTGTTTGAATAATAATATTTTTTTTATCTAGTAATTTATAACCTTCAAATACAGTTAATATTTCAATTGAGTTTTTCTTAATTAGATAAACAATTC
>CAJXGP010000264.1 GCA_913053915.1 uncultured Ignavibacteriales bacterium
CGACAGCTGCGCGGACTGGATTGCTCCCTTAAACTCAAACCTAATTATCACGATGTTTAATATATTTTCTTACTCTCGCATCATTATAAATCTTTACGGGTTGTTGTATTTCAAAAAACACCTCTTTCTTTAATAATCGTTCTACGTACAAATCAAAAAAATTACCAATACTTTCAATTTGGCTTAGAAGAATCTTCTTTTTTTTAAGATACTCTAATCTCAAATTATCTTCTTCAATCAAAGAAATCATTTTCTGTACAACTGATAATTTAATAAAAATTATAGACAATCTGTCTATTATCATTCCGGGGCTTTCGCTATAGAAAGAATCCTCAGACCCACGAGACACATCTAAAAGTCTAGCCAACACGGTATCAATTTCTCTGATCAAATCATTTCTTTGTTGATTATAAATATCAATATTCTTTTTTGCGCTCGCAACGTGCCCGTCTCCTAACTCAGGTAATCTCGCTGAATCCTCTAAACCCCAAAGAGTCTTATTTGTTTTAACGATTAGATAAACCAGCCTCTGCACTTCATCATGCATACTATCTTCCTCTGGTTTTTTAATGAAATCAGAAAATATTGATAGAATTTTAGAAGATGTAATTATCATGAATTTAAATTATTTATTGGTATACTCTTAAAAGAAACGTTTGGAAAGTTTCTCATAGAATAATCAAATACGGCTTTGTTTTTATAATAAGAGTTTGGAAATAGATTCACTTTTTTACCAAGCAGGGCGGCACAAATCGCAATATGTAATCTATCAGTATTTATCTCTTCATACTGCTTCAGGGAATTAATAATCTCATTTAAAGACTTGGTTGCGTAACCATTGTAGGACAAATCGTTATTAGAATTTGGAATGCTATCTAACATCGACTCCTTGTCTTTACGAAAAGCATTTAATACCCACTCTCCATCTGGAGACTTTTGTAAATCATTATAAAATGCACAGTCGTGCCATAAATAAACATTACCTTTTTGAAAGTTCTGCTTTACAAAATTAAATGAGACCTTTTCCCGACAAAAAACAGTGATATCGCCAGATAAATTATTTAGTACATCAATCTGCTTATTTCCGAAAATAGTGTGTGGAAGGATAACTATTTCCCTATACAAATTACGCTTTTTAACTAAGAAATTCCTTATATCTGTATAGTAATCAACGAAATTTCCACCACCATCTATAAACAAAGCTTCGTTACTTTTTGGTGAATCCAACTCAACATAATTTTCACTAATATTTAATTCGCTTAGCAATATTTTTGTTCCATGCCAAATAAGCGAATCTCCATAATTACCAGGGAAGCGATAGAAATCGACTTTGGTATCTCTGTATTTTTCTAAAAATTTCTTTAGGTCAACTTCTTTCATATATTATTTAAATTCACACACAATAATTTTCGGTCTCAAATATGCATCAATATTGGTTATAAACTTCAATTGTAACGACTGGATAATCTTAAATCGTGAGTTATGCAAAATTGATTCAATAAGTTCGTGCTCACTAGTATAAATAGCCAATCTTCCGCTAGCATTTAGCGCTCCTTCGCAATATTGAAGAAAAGCAGTGTAGAGTTTCTCCAAGTCTTCGTTTTTTGAGATCGACATGCCGAATGGCAAATCAGACACAATTGCATCGAACGTACCGAAGTTTGGTTTATCAAAAATATCAGCTTCCTTTACTTGCACTCTCTTTATAAGTTTCGCTTTTTTAATATTTTTGATAGATAGAGATAAATGTTTCTTATTATTATCAAACCCTATCAAATTCTCTAGATTTGGATAACATTGCGCGGCCTCAATAAGCAACGTACCGCTGCCGGAAAAAGTATTTAAATACGAATGGGCTGAATCAAGATTGCAAAAAGAATTAACAGCGTAAGCTATGGTCGGATCCATCGCGCCGCTCATATTAACAACTTTATAATCTCTTACGGAAAGCGGTCGTGGAGTTATTTGGGTACCAACCTCCCAAGTATATTTTGGTTTGATAATGTGTATTTTTAAGTCTGCTTCATCGCTTTCTTCCACTTTGTAAGTATCTTGAATATATTTTGCAATACTCTTTACTTCGGGTGAATCAGATCCCGCGCAACTAATTTTAAATGTTTTGAAGTTGTCATATCTAACAATGATATCAATAAGATTTCCTAGTATGGACTTATGGTTTGAAATATACTTTGGGTGATAAATATCACTTTGTAAGACAAGATATGCGCGCGAGACACTTCTCATTTTTTTTACTTTTGAAAGAATTTCTTCTGAAAATTCAATGAATACCGAATCCTCAGATTCATCAAGTATTTTAAAACTGAACCTTTTTAATTCATCTAAAACTACGGGTCTTAGACCTGTTATATAGGATAATCTTAATTGTAATACTTTATCGTTCATATATTGTTTATAATCTCTGTGAACACATCTTTAACTCTTGTTCTTTCCATACAAAATTCCTCACAACAATCAATTTCTTCTTGTCTTGTCTTATGATCACACAACTTATGCCTCTTATCATCATAAATAGGCGTTGCGTTTTCCGACAAATGCAGGTATTTAGGAGAAGTTGCACCGAATATAATGAAAGATTTCTTAGAAAAACTTTGCGCTATCACCGCCGGAGCAGAGTCATTGCCGACAAAAAATTTACAGTGCCGAATAAGCGACATCATCTCTTGAAATGAACAATGATTTTCAAGAAACATGCATCTTACTCCAAGCGTATCTTCTAGTAAAGTTTGGAGTTTTTTATATTTCTCGTAACCCCAACTCCTCTTTTGTTCTTCCCAAGTGCTTGTAAACGGAGCAAGTAAAATATATTCTTCACCTATGATCTTTTCCCATTCCTGATTTATCTCAGGAATATCATTATTTATAACCTCTCCAAAACCTATTGAATCCATATACCCTTGGATATATGATATTTTATTGTCGCTTAATTCATATGCTAATTTAATTTTTGCGTCGCAGTTAATATCAGATGAGTTTATATCTTTATATTTGTAAACGCTAGCGTATGTGTTAAAAATCGAACCCACTTCTTTTATATTAGTGGCTAAGTACACCTTATCGACATACTGTGATAAAAATCGAGCGATAGGCTCTGTCATAACAACATCCCCTAAATTACGGTCCCTAACTAAACATACAGAATTTACCTCTCTATTTTTAATTTTATTTCGAAAATATTTTCTATACCATATTGATAAAGTGGTGTCATAAATTATGCGATTATTTGGAATCAATGTACCCCAAAAGGTTCGGTGTTCTTTAAACCACCTTTCGTTAATTTTCTCTATATTATCTTTAAATTCTTCTACATAGCCTCTTATAGTATTTATTCTTTCCATCCACGGAGCGTCTTTTCCTGAAGAAGAATCATTTTCATAATCAGCTAATTTTTTCCATTTAGCATAAATGTCTTCAGCGTCACCTCTAAATTCAAAATGGAGAATTTTTGCTTCTTCGTAGGGCACAATAAAAGGGTTCCAATGATACTCTCTAAAGAAAGTAATGTTGTTTTCTGTCTCGACAAAATGACCGCCAACAACAACCTTCATGTTGTCGTGGTTTTTTACTATCGCTTTCCTAAAATGTCCTCCTTCTTGCCACCTTTTTTCAGACCATGGGAAATAATACTTTGTTGTATCAATGGGCGTGACAGGAGAACAAGTATAGTCAGACATAGTGTAATCAAATAGCGCGTTGGCCCAGCCAATAGTGGCATAAGGAATATTATGGTTCTCTAATCTTTCCACAAACTTATGAATCGTTTTGTATTTTATAGACAGAAACTCGTCGGCGTCTAAAAAAATAAACCAATCTATTTTATAATTCTCTTTTGCATGAGTGAGTAATTTATTTATGATTCTTGCGTGGTCAAACACTGGGTCTTCTTCATCAATCACGATAACTCTTTTATTGGTTTTATATTTGTCGAGTATCTCGCTTGTACTATCCGTTGAACAATGATTAGCAATAAAAATATAATCAAAACCAAGATCAAGATGATAAGAAATATTAAAATCAATATACGCTTCCTCATTTCGTACCGACATTAGAATTGCAGTTGTATTTTTCTTACTCATATAAAATTTTGTCTAATACACCCTTGAATTTATAAAAAGCGGGATGTTCAGGATACACCGCGTGAAACATTATTACATTCTCCAGACTCTCTATATCTTTATTTTCATTCGGGCCAATTAACATATATTTATCTTTTGGAAAAACATATAGCCCGTCATCTTTTAAATATTTTGTTAAAGCCATATTTCTTTTAACTTCAGCTAGAGAAGCATAACACCATTTATTACGATCTTCTCTCTGTTCTTTCTTCCATTTGTCTAAAGCATGAACTTTATTATTTGCTACTCGATGATCAGTTTCTATCGGCTTGGTCATCCCATCAAATGTATCATAAAGATATATTTTTCG
>CAJXGP010000265.1 GCA_913053915.1 uncultured Ignavibacteriales bacterium
TACGAACCGGGGTAAACATTTTTAATAGTTTTAACTTCCGTCATTATATATCCGGTAAAATCATTATCCTTTCTAGGTTTCAATTTATAATTACCGTATGAATGAAATAGGATACCGGTAATTGAAGAGAATTTATCTCCCGTTTTTAGCTGAATTAAATTCGGGTCTTTTATAACGGTGGAATCCCATCCATTATCATAATGATGTGCCCCTCCCTTTAGAATGACTCTTGTACTTCCGGAGCCGTCATTTATATACATTTCACCGAAATTTCTGTTTCCGCCCGAACCTTCATCGATACCTGGTTTTCCATCGGCATTTTCTCGAGAAACAGTCACATTCTTATATTGTATAAGAACATCCTCCCATTTAGCTGCGTCTAGAGTCCCGGCGCTTTTCTTATCAATCATGCCTGTCGAAAGAACCTGAGCATCAGGTAGTTTGTTACCTTTGGAATGAATAGTAACGGTAGAAAGAGCATCCAATCCTGTTATCCATGTAACATTAGAAGTACCGACAGTTCCGGTAACGGAAACATCATCTCCTTTTCTCAGCTTTAGAACTTCAGTACCATTTATTCTAATACCGCTCCAAGGACCTTGTCCGTTTTGAATATAGACTTGATTCCCGAAATCGGTTGTATCCGCCGTAACGATTCCTCTAACAACAACTTTATATCCAAAATATGCCGTATAGCCTCCAGGAAACGGTGCATACTGTACATCTTGAATTCTTAAAGGCCTGTTCAACACAAAATAGAAATATCTATTTCTCGCAGTATCGGAAGGAGATAAAGAAACATTATTATCATTATCGGTAGCAGAAATAAAAAAGTCAACTAACGCCGAATCATTTTGAGCCGGAATAGTTGCAGTCCATGAATTCGTACCGGTTTGCTTAATCATCGGAATTAAAACGGCATTACTTCCGTTCACACGATAACTCAATTTTGCCTTTTTTACTATCCCGTCATTATCAACAATATCGGCAGAAATTTTAACATTATGCCCAAAAGGAACCAGAGCCGTATCCCTCAATACATTTGTAATCGATGGAGGGAAAGTTCCTACTTTCATATCATTCGGATAAGCAGGATTTAGTGTAATTCCATTGGAACCGATACTTCTCGTTTCGATAAATCCTCTTATATAGCTTAATTTAGTATTATCAAGCGGAGGTGTATGATTATAATAATAATCCGATTTAGTTCCGATGTTAAGAGTTAAGTTATTAGAATCGAAAACTTTAAATCCTCCGCTACTTGTTCTATTAAAAGTTGTAACATTTCTAATTTCTATATAAACGCCTTCCCATTTTTCCGCAATAGCTTTTGGTGCATCGCTTCCAATTACTTTTAATGAATCAAGTGTCAACAACACCGGTTGAGGACGCGGTTTAATATTTATGACGTCTGCCGCATCAAAATTTAATACATTTAATTGTGTAGTTTTTTGAGTAGAAGAAGAATATTCATTTACTACTCCGGTTAGGTTAATAACCATTCCCGAATCCAAATTGGCAAACGCACCGGTAGTTCCAACCTGCCTAACAAATATACCGGACCATGCAGTTTGAGAAGTATCTTGCAAATAAATACCCAATGCACCGGAACCAGCATACATTAAAACCAAGCTATCGGGATTTGCATATTGATAACTGGCACTCATAACTATCCCCGTTACAGTAACCGTATCGTTGTTAAGAGGCGAAGGCTTATCATCTTCAAAATAAATTTTCAATGAATCAGGATTTTGATATTGAATATCTTTTATAGTTACATGTTTATATTGAGCAAATGTTATAAAAGAAAAAGAAAAAACCGTTAAAAGTAAAAGTATAATTTTCATTCTATACCCTCCTAAATATTATTTGATTATTAAGAACTTTCCTCGCATTATATTGCCGGTTCTTTTGTCCCTAACGGTAAACAAATATAAACCGGAAGCAATAGCTTGATCATAATCGCTGAGAAGATCCCAAGCATCTTCTCCACCGGTCATTATTTGTTTACCGTCGCCGGCGTAATGTTGAAACCAACGAACATTTGAGTCATTACTATTTTTATGATGTTCTATCCTTTTCACTACATCTCCGGACAAAGTGTAAATTGTTATTTCACTTTCCGGAGGAAGATTATAAAAATAAATTTTTCTTAACCGTTCCGAATTTCCATCCCAATATGCATTTCCATAATATGGATTCGGATATACCCCTACTTTTTTAGAATCATTAACATTTGGAAGAGTTCCGGGTAAAATCCTTGAAAGATTAGCCAGGGGACTGGATTCCAGGCTTTTAAGATTATTTGCAGGATCTCCTTTATCGAATGCCGATACAGAAAATAAATATTGCCATCCGTTCAATAAATCATTCACTGCATATTTATAATAATATTTTGTAGTATCCCCATTAAAAGTAGCTGGTTCTTTCAATTGTACAAATTTAAACCCGGTATTAAATCCGTATGAATTGCCGGTACTGTCGAATTGAGCTAAAAGCACTAATGAAGAATTGATATCTTTTGCTTGATTAAGATCAAAGCCCGCTTGAGTTCTATAAATACGATATCCTTCGAAATCTTTTTTATTAGAAATAGGGTCTACAGATGCCTCGGCTCGTTTATCCCAATAAATATCCGCAGAATTATTTCCGGGTACTACTTTTACGGTTGGTATTGCCGGAGGAGCCGGTAAAATATAACGGGTTATTTTACCATTACCGTCAAGATCTTCACCTGGGTCCAACCTGCCGTTTCTATTCCTATCTTCTCCGAAATATGCCCGTAAAGCCCATTCGGCATTTGAATACAAATTTAATTTTTGTGTTTCGGTATCCAAATACATCGGATCATTACCATATTTTTTTGCACAAACAATTGCATATACAATATTAATGGAATCACCGGGGGCAATATTTTTGAAAGGACCGTGTGTAATTAAGATCGACCGGTTCGAAGGCTTTTTCAGATCTGCAGGATTTACACCCTTTCCAAATCTATTAGAACCGCCGAAGAAGCCCTGCATTTTATTATAACGTTCAAAATCTGTTTGCGGTGCGAAGAAATTTGGATCGGATGTGTTTTTATATTGCCAGCTAACAAAATTAGTTGACGAAACCGTATCAAGATTAACAACAAAATTGCTATCGATAGTAGGTGTAGAGCCTAAAAATTGCACACCGATATAACTATTTGTAAAGCCGGGATCACCGGTAGCATCAAACTCATAAGCAATTTTCATCGAATCTTTGTAACCGTCTCCGCCTTTATTATAAAAAGCAGCTCCAATTCTCGGTGATGTAATTTTTGTATTTCTAACAACTGCATCAGTCCACAATCCTATATAAACAGAATCAATATATTTTTTCGACACATTCTTTATGGTATAATTCATGATAACAAAGAAATTAGCAAAAGGATAGTTCCACGCATAAGTTTCCTGATGGACAGCTACACCTAACGGATTATGATTTTCGATGGGTTCTCCATTTGAAAGGACGGTATTTGTATCGGAATAATCCATTACAAAATCCTGATGGGATACTGCTTGCGGTTCATAAAAACGAGAATTTAAAAGCGAGGATCTTTCAACGACACGACTTCCCGGCGCATTAGTAAATTCGAAACCACCTCCTCTTGATGAAACAGATGCAGCATCAACTGCACCGGTAGTTACGAACGGACCGGTTCTTCCGCTACCGAGTGAATCGTTTGCAATAAATCCGCCTATCCAAAGGCCACCGTCAAAAATGTGCTCTATTCCGCTGCCGAGAGGATATTCACAACTGGGTTGTTCAGGCCATAACGAAAATCCATTTCCGTACGTTCCAAAATTAGTTACTGTTAATCCTATATTACCGACATTCGTGTATTTTGAATTATCATCGTCTAATTTTTTACCTAGCTTTTTTCCACTCCCTCCTTCAGGCAGAGAATTAAATGATAATAATAAGAAAGAAAATAAAAATAGTAAAGAAAATAAAAATAGTATTGTTTTTGATTTCATTCGAATTTTAGAAATATCCAATATTATTATTAATGACAGTTGTGTAAATGATATTTAATGAGAAATAAGTAAGTCTCTCATCTACCACGGCTTATATCAGTAAAATAAAAATTTAATATTATGTAGGAAAATCGTTATCAGTTCTTGTTTTATTCAAATTAAAATATTTGTTAATCAATATTTTAATATTCCCTTTTTAAAAACAGTTGAAAGATAAACAGAATAAATGATTTTGTAAACTGTTTTATATTATTTTTTTGAGTTATATACGTAAAAGCATCAAATTTGTTATCAGAAACGGACAAAAAATGAAGAAAAAAGACGTTTACAGGAACAAAATATACTGAACTTTGGAAAAGAGTTCGATTCTAATACCTTATGTTTAGGGGGTGGAATAGAATAACTTTAGGGAGTTGGATAGAACAACTTATCCCACC
>CAJXGP010000266.1 GCA_913053915.1 uncultured Ignavibacteriales bacterium
ATTGAATGACTGTATATTTGTATGATTGTATGGAAGAAGGAGATTTTTACGCTTTTCATTCGATCATACAATCATACTTTCTAAATTTCCGGGATATGAAAATGTTTATACCTTCCCTCTTTTTTTGCGGTTTACGGCTCTAGGATTTGCATGTTCTTTTTATTAAAAAATGGAATTAAAAGAGTAATAAATTAATCTCTGTGAACTTTGTGTATTCTTAGTGAACTCTACCGGTTAAATAATTATAGAAAACATTAACCAAAAAGAAGTCAAAAGGAACACAGACTAAATAATTCTAATTATTTAAATAGAATTAAAAAATGAAAATCAAAAGTAACATTTTAATAATTGATAATAATGTTAATTTTCTTAATGATGTCGATGTTCTGTTAAGTGAACAATTTAATATAACAAAAGCCGTAACCGGGAAAGAAGGATTGAATTATTTAAAAAATAAATATTTTTCGGCTGTGCTGCTCGACTTGAAATTACCCGATATAAATGGACTTGAAATTCTAAAAAAAATTAATACTGAGATTGACCCGAATCTGCCTGTAATTATAGTAACCGACTTTGGAGAAATTAATACCGCTGTTGAAGCAATGAAAATCGGCGCATACGATTTTATTCAAAAAGATTTCAACGTTGAATTGCTCTGCCGGGAAATTATGAAAGTATTAGAAAAAAGCGAGTTGATAAAAACAGTAAAAACTCTGCAAGAAGAAAATCTAAAAAGCGATAAGTTCATCTTCAGAAGCAAAATTATGACAAAAGTTAACTATGAAATCGACCACATAGTTGCTAACGACATAGATGTGCTTCTCCTCGGCGAATCGGGAGTAGGCAAGGATTTGATAGCTAGAGAAATACACAAAAGATCAAAAAGAAAAGATAAACTTTTTATACCTTTATCGCTTCAATGTTTAAGTGAAAATTTAATCGAAACGGAATTGTTCGGATATGAAAAAGGTGCATTCTCGGGTGCAGATAAGAAAATTAAATTTGGGAAATTTGAAGGGGCAAACAACGGAACAATTTATCTGCCCGAAATTTCCAAGCTTAGTGAAAATATACAACTAAAATTACTCCAATTTATGCAATATAAAATAATTTCCAGGGTGGGACGCGATGGCAAGGACAATGATATCCAATTAGATGTAAGAATAATTATGGCAAGTAATGATGAATTGAATGAACTTGTAAATTCAGGCAAACTTAGAAAAGATTTTTATTATAGAATAAACGCAGTAAAAATTTATGTCCCACCTTTAAGGGAAAGAATTGAAGATATTGAACCGCTTTGTAATTATTTCCTTAAGGAATACAAAGCAAAACTTGATATGAACGAAGATATTGATATTTCAAAGGAAGCAATGGAAGTATTAATAAAATACGACTGGCCGGGTAATGTGAGAGAATTGGAAAATATAATAAAAAATGCTTTAATTTTTAACGATGAACCTGTACTTAACGAAAGCTGTTTTAATTTAACCGGACTGTGTAGAAGAGAAATAAATGCCGGTATTGGGAATTACCACTATGGTGAACAGCAATTTAAAATGAAATATTTTACAGAACTTTTAGATAAAACAAACGGGAATAAAACCAAAGCTGCAAAATTAGCGGGGATTAGCAGGCAGGGACTATTGAAAATTTTGAAAGAGTTGGAAATTGAGTAAAATTAATTAAAGGAAAAATCATTATTTTCACATTTAGAATTTTTGTGCATCAAATTCACAGGATACTACGTAAATATATCAGTCGTTGGCGTGCATTAGAGGATATTCCAAGAAATAGAAAATACTTCTGGTAAAGAAGTTTATCAATTGACTTATGGGGAAGCCATTGAACAAATTCAGCTTGATAAAGATTATTTAAGTAAGTGGAGTGCACAATTAGGAATTATCGAACTTCTTAAGGAAGCATTTTCAGAATGTAATACTAATTTGTAAAAAAAGATTTAATTGTGCCGGCTTCACTGAACGTTAAATAATCTATAACAAGATATAATCAAACCGATACTGCAAGATTAAGTGAAGTAATTTCCTTTCCCAATTCAGCTAAAAATGTAAAAAGTTTGGAAGAATTAAGGGGTATAAAAGGCAATTTTGTATTACATAATTTTCAGCTTTTATCATATAACACAGGGAAAATTAGCCGCGAATTCGCGAATTAGCGGCAAAGATACAAAATTACTAAACAATACTGAATACCCAATTAAAATTGATATAAACCATTCAAAGAAAATTAAAAAATGGATATTGGTCCGAATCTTATATTTTTTTTATTTACACAGTGAATGTATTCTTAAGAAGCTCTTTTTTCTGTTGATGTGTACCGCTTTTTACTATCGCAACACCGATGAAAATAACCACTGCAGCCAAAACAATTAACAGGTTCATTTCTTCACCCAAAACAAGCCATCCGAGAATTAATGCAATAACAGGATTAATATATGCGTAAGTCGAAACGAAAGACAGTGGAAGATGTGCTAAAGCATAGATATAAGAACTATAACCAACTATTGAACCGAATACAAGTAAATAAGAAAAAGCCATGAAACTTTCTTCATTAAAATGAAACCGAGCGGCTTCACCTAGAAATAAACCGACAATAATTTGTGCGGAACCGGCAATCATCATTTGAATAGCCGCACCTAAAAGAGGATCCACTTTTATTTTTTTATATTTGGAATAAACAGAACCGAAAGACCAGGAGAGAACAAGGAAAAACAAAGCAATTATACCTGTTAAATAAGATGATGCAATCATCTGTTGCCAGTTGTGTCCGAGGATTAATGTTACGCCTATAAGTCCCATAAATGATCCTATTATTATTTTGATATTTAATTTAGGGCTTGACGGTAAGAATAATTCCATTCCCACCATCCAAAAGGGAACAGTTGTAATGAACAATGAAGAAATACCGCTTGGTACCCATTGTTCGGCAAAGGTTAAAAGCCCGTTTCCTATTCCAATTAAACTAATGGCAACAATTGCAAGGTGGAATAAATCGATTAGTTTCGGAAATTTCTTCCCTTTAATTAATAGAAAGATTAAAAAAAGAGAGCCTGCGGATAACCATCTCAGTCCTGCAAAAAGAAAAGGCGGAAGATATGATACTCCTATTCTGATTGCCAGATAAGTAGTCCCCCATAAAATACAGATACTTGCATAAGCTAAATAGGCTCTAAAATTTCCTTTATCCATTTATAATTATTTTGGAAACAGTAATAATTTACCTCGAATTTCAAGTTAATAAAATAAAAGAAACCAAACATAACAATTTTTCAAAGGATTGGGATGTCCAACAGTTAAATCATTATTACCTTCTTTACCGAATATAAATTGTACCGGTATTATTTAAGAGAATTCACAATAACCAAGAAAACAAACTATTTAAAACTCTGAAAAAGATAAAGGTCTATTGTGCAATTGCCGGATATCCTTTTTGCGGTTTTCAACGATAGGTAAATGATGGAGTAATTTTATAAATTTAAAAAGTAAATAATAATTTTTTTATGGTATTTCACTCTATGAAAATTCAAGTTTCAATCGTCCAGGTGATTCAATTAATGCTGGCTCCGGGATTGATGATCTCGGCTTGCGGGCTTTTACTTTTAGTATCTTATCAGTAATATTCGTGTTATTTTTGGCAGAAAATATTGATTTGTAATTGGTTTAATATTTTATAAGAATGATCGTATGACTGTATGTTAAAAATTGATTTTAGTAAATTAGTCATATGCACAGTGTCCTTCGGACAAACAGTCATACATTTACATACATTCATACTTCAAAATTTACTTGTACTGTTAATTTTTCAATATAAATCCCTTTTTGGTTCCGGCTTGTCCAAGTTAGGTATGAATAATAAATATTCTTTAGTTGTAAATCGAATAAGGCTCTTAAATGAAGAACGCAGAAAAATATTTTCGATTGCAGGAAATCGGTGTCTAAACGTTGAAGAAAATGTAAGGTTGGAAAGTTTGTCCACTCAATTGACAGGTTTATCATCACGTGTTGGATTAGTAAAAAATGCCGTCCTTTCATATACATTTGCAGTTGCTCTTTTTGTGCTGACATCATTATTTATTGGTATTGAGTATGAATTATCAAAAGAAAGTTTGAACTATATAACAATGTTTTTATTCTTATTTGGGATGCTTTCGGTATTAATCGGCGTGGTATACGCTGCTTATGAAACAAAAAAGGGGCATGATATTATTCAATTTGAGTTAAAAGCTGATGAATAAGGGATGATTTATATTTCATACGTATTTTCTATCTATAAGGCGTATCCAAAAGGTCATTTTCAAGTTGTGAATAAAAACAAAAATCAAAGTTGTTTCATAAGAAAATTACCTTTTTAGAGGAAACCCGTCTATTCATTTTCGTTTTTTGCGTCAAGATATATTGAAAGAAAATTAATATAAAC
>CAJXGP010000267.1 GCA_913053915.1 uncultured Ignavibacteriales bacterium
TATATTGAATAAGTGAAAGAGTGTGTAATTTTATTCTTAAAGCAAAAGAATCTCTTTTCCTGAGAGATGTTTTACAATTATTCAATCGAAGATTCTGCTATATTGATGACCCGGCAATATACTTCGATATTGATACTCAGGAAGATATGAGAAAAGCTAATTCAAATTTTATCAAAACAATTAATATGGAGAAGAAAATTTAATGATAAATATAGAACTCAATTCCAAAGCTAGAAAACATAACATTGAAAGATGCCGCGAAAAACAAATCATATATCCTACCTTTGAGCAAATGAAAAATCCTGAAAAAATTCCGACAAAAATTAAGGAACAATTAAATGAGGTAGGATTGTGGGATGTGGACCCATTAAATTTATTTCGAATTACCTGGAAGAATGAACCGGAAGAATATGGCGGTGGATATTCGGATGTAAATTATATCGAATTTCCGCATGAATTGACAGGAGTTAAAGCAACAATAGTAGGCTTAGTAGGGAAATGGTTCCCAACCGGCGCACATAAAGTCGGTGCTACTTATGGATGTCTTGCACCTGCTTTAGTGAGCGGAAATTTTGATTCTACCTGGCAGAAAGCAGTTTGGCCCTCAACAGGAAATTATTGTCGCGGAGGCGCTTTTAATTCGGCACTTTTAGGGTGTGAATCAATTGCCATTTTGCCGGAAGAAATGAGTCGTGAAAGATTTGAATGGTTACAAAACCTAGCCGGTGAAGTTATTGCTACTCCAGGTTGTGAAAGTAATGTTAAAGAAATTTTTGATAAATGCTGGGAATTAAAAGCATCTAGAAACGATATCAAAATATTCAATCAATTTGAGGAGTTTGGAAATTATCTTTGGCATTATGAAGTTACCGGCAATGCAATAGAAGAAGTATTCCAAAAAATATCAAACGGTAAAAAAAATCTCGTCGGATATATTTCTGCAACCGGTTCAGGAGGTACCATTGCTGCCGGTGATTTTCTTAAAGAAAAACATCCGGCCGTGAAAATAGGAGCCTCGGAAGCATTGCAATGTCCTACATTATTATTAAACGGTTATGGTAGTCATAGAATAGAAGGAATCGGCGATAAACATGTTCCTTGGATACATAACATCAGAAATACCGATATTGTAATTGCGGTTGATGATGAAGATTGTATACAGATAATTAGATTATTTAATGAAAAAGAAGGAAAAAAATATCTGCAACAAAATAATATTTCAGAGGAAATTATTAATAAATTGGATTACATCGGTATATCGGGTGTTGCTAATTTACTTTCGGCGATAAAATTTGCTAAATATTATGAATTGAACGAAAATGATGTCGTTTTTACAATTCTTACCGATTCAATGGAACTTTACCGGTCGAGGTTGGTAGAATTTAATAATAATTATGGCGAATATAAACATGATGATTCCGTCAGTACATTTCATAAAAATTTATTAGGTGCTGATACTTCATCAATGCTGGAACTAGGGTATTACGATAGAAAACGAATTCATAATTTAAAATACTTTACATGGATTGAACAACAAAATAAAGATCTAAATGAGTTAAATGCTCAATGGTATGATTATCCAGGTTACTGGGAGAGTATCCGGAATATGGTTCCTCAAATCGATCGATTAATTATCGAATTTAATGAGGAAACAGGTGTATTATAATAAAATGTTACAGAATGATGGACGATTCGATAATAAAAATTAAATTGGAAATTTCGGGATTGTTGCATATAGAAGCTGTTGATAATAAAAGTATCATACTTTTAGATAAAGGAACAACAATATCCGGACTTTTGAAGAGTTTAAAAGTTAGCAAAGTACATCAATCTTTTATTTCTGTTTTTGTAAATAATGAAGAAAAAAAACGATTAACCGTGCTAAAGGATAATGATGTAGTGAAATTACTTTTACCTATCGGTGGTGGTTGATTTGGAAAACAGTATTTCTAAAGATGAATTTCTCAAATAAATAAACTCCCAAAACTTACTTGAAATAAATTTTAACTTTTCTTTAATACATTCAAAACAGACTCAGGAGTAAAAGGTGCTCTGAACAATCTTTTTCCTGTAGCATTGAAAAAGGCATTGGCACAAGCCGGTAATGCACCGTTAATATTTATTTCGGAAATTGATTTTGCTCCAAAAGGTCCGCTGCTTTCATACGAACTTACAAGCTTGACTACTATTGGTGGAATATCATAGGCAGTGTACATCCCGTATTTACCGAATGTATCATTCAACAGTTTACCATGTTTAGTAAAATAATAATCTTCAAATAATGCATACGCTAATCCGTTCACAATAGCTCCTTCTGCTTGACCTTCCGCAAGTATTGGATTGATTGGTGTACCGCAATCAACTGCTGCTACATACTTTAATATTTTAATTATGCCGGTAAATGTATCTATTTCAATTTCAGCAAAATGAGCTGCAAACGGTGGAGGTGATTTCGGTGAAACATGAGATGCCGTAGCTTGAATTTGAAATTGATTTTTTTGATAAAGACTATATTGTGCTATCTCTTCGAATGATACTTCCGTTTGTTCGAGATTACTTTTAATATTTTTTAAGATAACCCGACTATCATCTACCGTTACATTTCCAATTTCTTCATCAAGAATATCTGCTCCGACTTTAAGAATTTGTTTTTTTATTTTTTCCGCACATTTTAGTACTGCTTGCCCTGAAAGATAAGTTGTTGATGATGCATAAGCACCGACATCAAAGGGAGTATGATCGGTATCGGAAGAAGTAACGATGAATTTATTAATCGGCGTATCAAGAACTTCAGCGGCAATTTGCACAAGAATAGTATCCGATCCTGTCCCAAGATCAGTAGCGCCAATCATCAAATTGAATGATCCGTCATCATTCATTTTCATATATGCCGATGCCATATCTATTTCCGGAATAGCCGAACCTTGCATCATAGTTGCCATTCCAATGCCTCTTTTATAACGATTATTCTTATTGAATACAGAGTTTGAACCATATAATTTTCGTTTTTCATACCAATCGGATTCTTTTGCACCTATATCCAAGCATTCATTTAATGAAGTAGAAGTAACGCTCATTGCCACGCCTTCTTTGCCTTCGCCTAGTGCTTGAAATATGGGTGATGTTTCGCCTTCTTTGATGGACCATTTTTTATAAAACTCAATTATATCATTACCGGTATTATTGCATATCATATCCACTATTTGCCCAAAACCGAAATAAGCTTCCGTTGCACCGTATCCGCGATATGCACCTCCAACCGGAAGATTTGTGTAAACTCCTTTACCGGTGAATCTCACATTTTCAATTTTGTTAAGAAGAGGAAGAGTTTTTGAACCGGAGTTTGAAAGGACAGTTAAAGCATGGGGACCATAACCACCTGAATTTTCCAAAGCATCTAAATGAAATGCATTTATTTTACCATCCGGCTCATAACCGACTTTAAAAATAGTTCTGTATTGATGTCTCGTACGTGTTGCTTTGAATACTTCCCTTCTACTTAATACAAGTTTTGCCGGTCGTTTTGTTCTTAGTGTAATTAATGCCACTATCGGTTCGAGCAATACCTCTTGTTTTCCCCCGAAACCACCACCGATTCTTGGTTTAATTACTCGAATTTGAGATACAGGTGTTTCGGTTAAACTTGCAACTATTCTTCTTACATGGAAAGGGACTTGTGTTGACGATATAATTACCAGTCTTCCCCGTAGATCAATATAAGAAACTGAGGCATGTGGTTCCATTGCACAATGTGATGCATAAGGTGTATAAAAAGTGTGCTCTATCTTTTTTGAAGATTTCTCGAATGCTTCATCAAAGTTCCCGATATTTGCTTCCACTTTCGAGGCTAAATTTTTTGATGCGTCATAGTAAACCGGTATTTTGGGGAAAGCTCCGTCGTCTTTATGTAAAATAATTGACGAACCTTCAGCTTTTTCAAAATCTAAAAGTGGTTTTAGCCTTTTATATTTTACTTTAATTTATATTTTTTAAGTTTACTAAAATTTACATTTTTTGCATTTTTGTTTAAATCAATAAAAATATTGTTTTCACCTAATGTTTCTGAAATTTGTTGTATAGCAGAATCAATTAATTTGTTTGTTTGAGTATTAATTTGCTTTATAAAAATTTGTTTTAGATCTTTTGATATTGCATTTAAAATAGATTCTTTCTCAAGAATAATGCGTTGATTTTTATCAAATTCAATCTGTGAATTATATTCTAATTCTACTTGCTTTATTTCCTGATCTAAATCTATTTTTGCTTTTTCTGAAATTTTATTTGCTTGATCATTAGCTTGCTTAATTATTTCATTTGTTTCTTGCTTTACAATATTTTTAATTTCATTTATTTTTAGGCTTTAAGCTAAATAAGCCATCAATTGCTGTACTAATAACACTTTTCTGCATGGCACTTAGTGATTTAATA
>CAJXGP010000268.1 GCA_913053915.1 uncultured Ignavibacteriales bacterium
TGGATGATCAGTGAGAATTCATTACTAGATAGAAAAAGAACACCTATAATTTGGCCTGAAAAGCTAAATAATTTTTTTAATGTGAAAAATCTATATTTAAAGCTAGAGGGATTTTGTCCAACAGGTAATCATAAATTCTGGTTTGCTCAAATAGCATGTAAAGAATATTTAAAAGGCAATAAATATGATGGAATAGCAGTGGCTAGTTGTGGTCACTATGCTTCCTCGTTGGCATGGCTTTGCTTAAGATTACAAATAAAAACTAAATTATACGTAATTAAGGACAGTCCAATAACTATACCGCAGAGTAGAACAGTTGGAGTAGACTATGGATCTTGTAATTATGATGAGGCTGTGTCCAATTGTCTAAATTTTTGTAAATCATCTAATTATCTAAATGCAACACCTGGTTCCAATTTATGTAAGAAGTTCATTAGGCAATATAATTCCATTTCTTATGAGATAATAGATTTCCTGGGTGATACTCCAATAGTTGTTTTTTGTCCTGTAGGCAATGGAACAACAGTGGCAGCACTACATTCTGGATTTAGATCAATGGAAAATTTAGAGACAACTAAAAGATTAATTGCAGTCGGTATAGATAGAAATAGTTTATTCAATTTAAGTGTAAATCTAAATTCACAAACTAATTGGGAGTTAGAACCCATAAGCTCAAATAATCCACTAGATAAAACACAGGCAATAAGAGCTATTAAAGAATCAAATGGAGAGTTTATTTGTGTCAATAAATTGTCAATATATAAAAGTTTGATTTTGTTATCACAGTTAGAGTCAATTAAATGTCATTTCTCTAGTGCTGTTTGTATTGCTGGTTTGAAAAGAATATTAGAGACAAAAAAGATTTCTTCGTATGAAAAGATAGTACTAATCTTAACAACGCTATATAATTATAAGGTTCCCTATGAAAATAGGTCTTCTTTTTGAGGCAAGACCTTCAAAAGTTCCCAAAGGTTGTGCACCAGATATATATATGGAATTCGAGAATCTTGAAACTATTCAAAAAATTTCGTGTATCCTAGAAGAAATTGGACACACGGTAGTTTTATTGGACGCTACTAAAAATGTTTTAAATCAACTAAAGAAAAACAAAGAAAAAATAGATATTGTTTTTAATTATTCAGTTGGTTTCGGATCTAGATTCAGAGAAATTCTACCTTCAGCTACTTGTGAAGTTTTAGGTCTTCCATATACAGGCTCTGACCCTATGGCTCAAGCTTTAGCAGCCCATAAGCATGTTGCAAAGTTAATAGCTCAAAATGAAGGGATTACTACTCCTTTATGGTTCCTTGTATACACAGATTCTGATATACAATTCTTACACAACAGACTTGAAGAAAAATATATAATTAAACCTGTATATGAAGGTTCAAGTATAGGTATAACCGAAAGTTCTATTACAAATGATTTGGATAATATTAAAAAAGAGATTGAAAAGATACGGCAGGAATATAATCAACCTTCACTTATGGAACAATTTATTGAGGGATATGAAATTACAGTCCCTGTCTTAGGAACTACGCACCCCTTAGCACTTTCACCGGTAGGATTGCAAATTAATGGCAAACTCGTATGTGGACAAAAAATATTTAGTAGTAAAATGAAATCGGAGACGAATTTAGTTTCTTGGACAACTGAGCTTCCTTTTACAAAACCCTTAATTGATAAAATTAAAAAATGGAGTGTACTCATCCATAAAACAATTGGATGTAGAGATTTATCGAGAGTGGACTTTAGGATTACGGTGGATAATGAACCTTTTTTTCTTGAAATAAATTCTACTCCGCAACTTACACCCGAAGAAGGAACATTTGCGATTGCTGGAAGAGAAAAGAATTTAAGTTACAAAGATATTTTAATAAGAGTAATTGATTCTGCAAAGGAACGTTACTTTTTCCCTACTCCCAAAACCAAATTTCACTAAATTGATAATCAAGTTTAAGAAAAGACCAAGTATCTTTCCTCCCACTTCTTTTTAGAAGTTCAAGATTATTATGGTAATTTAAATTTTCTGGAATTTTCACACCTTTAAGAGATAACTGTTGCAGGAGCCTATGCTTTTGCGCCAGCTTAAATTCTAACCATGGATGTTTTCTTTTAGGAATACTCATTATTAAATAATTTAAAGCTTCTTCATAATGACCAACTTGCATATAAGCCCATCCCAAATTATGGCAAATGAGTTCTTTTAATATTATTTCAGAAGAGCCTTGTATCTTAGAAATAAGTTTATATAATATTTCGATACCTTTTTTAGTTTCTTTTTTCATAATATAGATTAATGCTTCATGGCATGATGCTGATATTTGATTAAAATCCAATGCAGATACCGATTTTATTTCTTCAATATATTCAAGGCTTTTAGATAAATTATTTCTTATAAGTTCGATAATGCTTAAATTATTTAGAGAATAGGTTAATCTATAATTCCCTGATTCTCGAAAATATTGTGAACATTCATTAAAAATTTTTTCTGCTTTAGATATATTATCTAAAAACAAGTAATTACAACCAATATTATGATATATTTCCCAATACAAATGATTTTGTTTTGTCCCATTTAAAATATTTATACTTTTTACTAATTGAGGTAGGGCTAACTCAGGTATATAAAACATATTAATTCTTTTCCGAACCATACACAAAGTTTCTTTATGCGATAAGACAGATGGTATTCTAAAACACTTCCTAAAATGCTTGCGTCCTAAATCCCACTCGCCTAAATGATATAATATAGTGGATAATAGCAACCTAACAGTAACTAAATCTTGCTCGCCTAAATCTTTAGAGAAATCCTTTAAAAGTTTTGTCAGTATCTCCTTAGGGTTGATATAATCTTCACAAAGATATTTTGCTTTAGCAATTTGTAACAATGTTTCAGCTTGTATTTTTCTGTTAAAACATTTTGTAATATCATCCAGAACAGTAACGACTTTTCTAAACTGTCCTGAATTATAAAGAGCTTCGGACATAAGTAATTTAATCTGTTGTATTTCTTCACGCGCTGGCTCACCTAATAAAAAAAGCATATCAACCATTTTTTTATAGCGATTCGCTTCATCTTCAAAACTTAGACGCTTTTTAGCTTCTAAAGCAGAATTATTTAAATGAATTAATGATTTACGTATTTCACCAGCATTGTAATAGTGATAATATAACGCGTATTCATTGTCATATTCAATCGGATTGACCTCAATATATTTTGCTATAAATAGGTGATATTCCTTAGCTAAATTTGGTCCTAACATTTCGTATACAATCTCTTGAATTGCACGGTAAGTAAATTTGTGTTTTTGTTTTAATTCAATAATAAGTTTGTGAATATTCTTCAAATCATTTAATCTACGTAGAATAATCATTGAATCTTGTTTGAGAACTTCAACAATAGGTTTATATGTGAACTCGTAACCTATAACTGCTGCCACATCTATAATTTCTCTTAACTCATTTTGCAGTCGATATAGTTTCAACTCGATTAATTTCTTGATACTATCCGGTATAGTATTAATATTATACCCTTGTTTAAGAACATAATATTCATTGTTTAAAATAAGCAAACCTTCTTGTTTTAAATGTGTGATTAGTTCTTCAATGAAGAAAGGATTTCCACCGCATTTCTCTTGTATTATTATTATCTCTGCATCACTCAAAGAAGATCTATTTTCCAGTTGAGATGTTAAAAATTCTTTAGTTTGTCGTAGAGAAAATGATTTGAGTGTAAGGCTAGTAAAATTATTCTTATGAATTAGTTCATATTCTAACTCCTTAAGTTTTATTTTTTCAGAATGTGTCCTTAATACCAGGGCATTATCATCAAAGGTAATTATTAAGTTAAAGTTAAAGTTTCTTATATTTGCTATGAAAGAAATTAGCGAAAGGCTGGAAAAATCATAACTTTCGATATTATGAAAGATGAGAACAACATTTCCCTTTTTAAGCAATTTGAATATAATAGATTGTATTTGGTAATAGATATCTGATAATTCTTTAACTTCTTGTCGAGAATGAGAACCAAAGTGTTTATAAAATTTAATTATAATATCTGCATATTGACCCAGAATTGGAGTTAGCCTTAGTAATTCTGTAGCGATATCTAAAACAATTTCTTTATATCTTTTATGAGTTTTAGATTCTTCTATTAATTTATAAAAGGCTTTAGCGATAGGAGAATATGGACTTTCAAATGAATCTGAATATCCCTCAAGAACTATAACAAAATCTTTATTTCTATAGTAATCTACAATATAATTTATTGTTGTTTTTTTACCCAGTCCTTTTTCACCCTTGATCATCAGTCTTATCCCACTTCCAAAACTTGAAGTTAATAAGATTTCATCTAGCTTATTATAAATCTCAGTTTTCACGAAATTTTTTCCGCCAAAGATCTTCATCATATTTAT
>CAJXGP010000269.1 GCA_913053915.1 uncultured Ignavibacteriales bacterium
CAAGCAAAAGCTGAAAGGCCATTACGGCAATATCGGTGAAAAACAGTTCCGGGCGATTTTCCGTGAAGCTGTGCGGGTGCGTGGCAACACGGCTGAAAACCTGATTGCCATTCTGGAATCACGGCTTGATGCGGTGGTTTATCGGGCCAAATTTGTGCCGACGGTTTTTGCCGCGCGCCAGTTTGTCAATCACGGCCACATTCTGGTCAATGGTGCCCGCGTCAACATTCCCAGCTACCGCCTGAAAATTGGCGATGTGGTTGAAGTGCGCGAGCGCTCTAGGCAGTTGGGCTTTATCTTTGAAGCCATTGCCCTGGCCGAACGTGACGTTCCCGACTATGTGGACGTAAGCCACGACAAGCTGACCGCCTCCCTGACGCGTATTCCCACGCTTTCCGATGTGCCTTATCCGGTGCAGATGGAACCCAATCTGGTGGTGGAATTTTACGCCAAGAACTGATTTATTGGTTCAAAGAAATTTGAGAAAGGCCGCGTTTTGGGACGCGGTCTTTTTTGTGGCTGCTTCAGCCCAATGTGGCGGAAATTACCCGCTCCATTCCCTTTGAATATTCTTCTATTAATTTATACCGATGATCATTTAACTCAAAAAAAATAAAAAGTTCGTCTATCCTTCTTTGAATTTCTGCTTTCTTTAATCCATAAATTTCACCTACAAATTGTAAGTGTTCTTCTCCTTTTAAGTGAATAAATAAACTTTCCGTATTTTCAAATAGAATACCCATTTGTTTTTTAATTTCAATTCCGTCATTCAACAGATTTTTCCCAAATATTTTAATCTCACCATTATCAATATCCAATAAGTCGGCAACACAACGTATTATTGTAGTTTTGCCCGCACCGTTCGGACCGATGAGGCCGAATATTATTCCTGGAGGAATTACGAGTTCTAATCCGTTTAATGCTCTAACTACACCAAATGATTTAGTTAGAGCTTTTATTTCTAAGATGTTCATTCTATTACCGATATTAGTTTTTCTTTTCTTCTTAACAAAAGTTTGGCGAGTAATTCAGTTATCAACTTTTAATAATGCCAATTATAGAAAACAAAATTATGTTAGCAATTATTTTATAACCGGAAATTAAATAAATTTGAAACACTGATTTAAATATCCACCAAAATATTAGCATAAATAAAAAAGCAAGAAAAATTGATATCAGTGAAATTCCCGAACCCCAATAGGACCAAAAATTAACTTTCTTTGGAAAGTAAATTGTAAGAGAAATTCCCACATTTATAAAAAAATAATAATTTAAAACTAATAATCCCAAGGAAAATAAGATATCAGCAAAATTAATTTCAATGATAATGAGTAAAATAGTATAAAATAATAAAAAACAATTTGTATAACTGTTAGCTATGAATTGCTTGGATCTTATACAATTGTTCGGAATTAATGGTCGAAAAAAATAATTTATAATTCCTTTACCCTCAAATTGAAATGCATTACCGGCAAATCCGATAATAAAGGCAAATTCAAATAATAATATAATTGAGAATAGATCCAATTCTTTGTAAACATGCAAAGCATAAATAAGCAGGTAAATCATGTAAGGAATCGCTATTATATAGTTCAGTAAAATTCTTGGAGAGCGCAATGAATAGATAATATCTTTCTTAATAAACGGGCTAATATTTAATCGAGAAACATGTTTCAATAAAGAGAAGCTTTTTAAATTATTAACCGAAGTACTTATACCAAAATTTCTTCTTTTCATTTTATTTGCTGTAAAAATATTAAGCCTTAACAGCAGGAAGTTAAGTATTCCATAGTATAATAATATAAATGAATAATATAACAGATGAGATTCAGAATTTAGTCTTTGGAGATACTTTGCATAAAAACCAGAAGGGAAAATACTAATAAGATTACTTAGGTATAAAATATTTTCTTTTACCGACAAATATGAAGATATATTTTTTAATGCTATTAAAATTAGTACTGTGATTAAGACAACCATAATAGGCATGTACTTCTTATATCTTTTGGAGGCTGTAAATAATGATAGAGCACTTTTCAGCAGGTAAATAATATTGCTGATCAAAAGGAGATTGAGTAATAAAATAAAGAGAACGGATAAAATTGCCGTCCAGCTATAATTCCTAACAATAATGAAATAAGCCACTAAGTATAATGGAATGAATAAAATGTTTATAATTTCTCCCATTCCTGCTATGACATCATTCAATACAATTTTGTTAAATCTAATTGGATAGTGGAGAAGCGTTTGAAATAAATTCTGATTTTGACTACCTCCTCCTAAAAAAAACACGGTTAGAATATTAAATATAAATAAAATGAATACAATGATATTAAGAATAGGATAAAAATAACTGTTATTGTAAGGAAATTTCATCTTAACTACTTGAACCATCAAACTACTTGAGATAATTGAATTAAAAATAAAATAAATTAAAAAATGATTAAAAAAATAAAAACATCTACATTCCTAATTCTCATTATTACCCTACTTAATAGTGCTGCACTTGTTTTTTATTTTAAATATAATAATATCCAAATTTCACAAAAAAATTTTGAAATTAACAGTTTAATTGACGAAGTGGGACAAGTAAAAGGTCAAAATCAAAATTTATATCAACAAATGAAAGAAAATAATTCAAATCAAAATAAAAAAATTAAAAATTAAGCCGCTCTATAAAAATCCGGTTATAAGCTTAATGCTACCGGAGAATATCTTAAACGGAAAAGCCGTAATCATTTCTTCGTTATATAATAAAGGGAATGAATTATTACATAGGAATTTTTATAAGAATTTTGAGTGGAAACATATTAAAATGCCGAAAGCAAAGATCGAATATAATTTTAAAAAACATGATCACACTTTGGTAGTAAAAGCCGATACGCCTGTTTTTTTCTTATACTTTGAAAGCCCTGATTTGCGATTTGAAGATAATGGAATTATTATGTTGCCCGGCGAGAAAATGAGCTTGAAAGTTCAATTACTCAATAAAAAATTCAATAAAAAAACTTTAACATATCATTCATTAAATCAATATCTAAAAGGTTAAAATATGATCATCACTAAGCTTTTTTTTTATAAAAGTTTCTTTTCACCGGAACCATCACATATTCCACCCCCTAAATCAATTTAAATAGTTGCGATAACTTTACGAAAATGAAATCCGTAAACAGCAAAAGTAAGAGCAACTGAAAATTTTTTCGGATATTTAAACAAACTCGTAAATAATAATTTCCAAAAATAGATTCTTCCCTTTTCGATTATGCCTAGTTTCCAAATCAGTTTTAAAAAAGCTTCAACATCGGTAAAACTAAGTCTGTATGAATTCCAAGATGGTAATTTATAGTATAATAAAAATTGTTTAACCCGTTCGTAATATCCTTTTTGTGAGTAAATGGTATCAAGAATATTACTGTAACCTTTTAATAATACCGGATAATTCATTTTTGGGATGAAATTTATAGATCCATCCACATTGTTACCTGTTATGTCTTCAATTAAGCGGTTTTCCGATTTTAATCTTTCATATAATTTTGTTCCTCGCGGTGCATTTAATAGTCCTACCATTGCGGTAACAATTCCGCTTTCCTGTATAAAATTGATTTGTCGATTAAATATATCGGGATGATCATTATCGAAACCGACAATAAAACCACCGGAGACAATTAAGCCGCTATACTGTAACTTTTTTATGGAAGCCACTAAATCGCGTCGCAAATTTTGTGATTTACCGCATTCAATTAAGCTTTCGTTATTGGGTGTTTCAATTCCGACAAAAATATTAAAAACACCTGCTTCAACTATCATTCGTGTTAATTCTTCATCGTCGGAAAGGTTTACTGAAACTTCTGTAATGAAGCGGAAGGGATAATTTTTTTCTTTTGACCAATTAATTAATGCAGGGAGTAATTCTTTTTTCAATATTCTTTTATTTCCTATAAAATTATCATCAACAATTGAAACATCGCCGCGCCATCCGAGTGCATAAAGCCGGTTTAATTCGCCGAGAAATTGTTCTTTCTTTTTGACACGCGGACGTCTCCCGTTAAGCATCGTGATACTGCAGAATTCACAATCATAAGGACAGCCGCGTGAATATTGTATGCTCATTGTAGCATATTTTTTCATTTTAAGAAGTTCCCATCGGGGAGCCGGTGTTAAGCCGATATCAGGGAATTCAGTTGATGTATAAATATGTTTCGGGACTCCATTTTTTAGATCTTTTAGAAAAGGCGGCAAAGTAATTTCCGCCTCATTTAAAATAAAATGATCAACACCTAAAAAATTTTGATATTCCGTTGTAGCTAATGGTCCTCCGGCAACAATTTTAACACCGAGTTTATTGGCACGGTGTATAACTTCTTTAAATGATTTTATATGTATATTCATCCCGCTTAAAAAAATATA
>CAJXGP010000270.1 GCA_913053915.1 uncultured Ignavibacteriales bacterium
ATTTACAAATGTAGATTACAAAGATGTCAAAGAACTCAATCATAACCAACTGTCACTCAGCTTATTTTAAGTGGACAGTAGTGATACCATTTTGGAATTGAAACTTGTTTCTTAAATTTATTGATGACCGATTCTTTTATCTTTTCAACCCCTTCAATCTCTTCAATCTTACCTCTTTGGAATTGAAACACTGATAATCAACCAAACCATATCATTTCCATGAATCGGAAAAAATATGGGATTTTTTCCCCCAATAGAATTTATTGTTAAATTTGCTAAATTAAAAACACAAACAAGAAGTCGCCTCTGCAGCTTGAAATCAGCCATAATAAACAAAAAACTAATACCATGAAGCCACTCAAAAACATAACCATTGCCTTTGTCCTCTTTTTCATGGCAGATATCGCCATGGGACAGGGAATAATTTTTTACCTGCACGGAAGAATTGTGGAAGTACAGGGAATACACGCCGTTGATACGGTAAACGGATACGGCGCCTACGAATATACAAAAATTTTAAACACTTTCCGTGAAAACGGGTTTAGAGTGATCAGCAAAGTGCGGAAAATAAATACCCGGCCTGTCAGCTATGCGCAGCACGTGGTTCATCAAATAGACAGCTTATTGAAAGAAGGAACAAAGCCCGGTGACATCACCGTAATCGGAGCCTCAAAAGGGGCTTTGATAGCTATGCTCACCTCCTCTATGCTGAAAAACAAAAAAGTAAATTTTGTTTTTATGGCCGCCTGTAATCCCTATTCTTTCAAACGGTTTCCCGAATTAAAATTCTACGGAAACATTCTCTCTATTTTCGAGGAAAGCGACCGGATAGGCCGTACCTGTTCCGGCTTCAAAATGCGCTCAGGCAAAACGATTTCTCACTATAAGGAAATTGAGCTCCACACCGGATTAAAACATGGTTTTCTCTTTAAGCCACTACCACAATGGGTTCTTCCGGCTATAAAATGGGCACGAAAAGATTACCGGTAAGAGAAAGTGTAATTTCAGCTATTTATGACATGGAAGTTTCAAAAGTTAAACAGTAGAAATTATATCAGTGAACTGATAAGTGACACGACTTGCCCCGGAATGGGTGCTACAAATTCAATCGGTTTATCCGCTTCCCACGGCAGTTAAAAAGTTTTCAAGAATCAGATAAGATGTATGTTTACCAGAGGAATACCTTACAAAGGTGTTGGTTAATAATCCAACTGCCACACAGCGCCAAAATATATGGTTCTAAATTGAAAATAGTCAAAGTGACTATAGGAATAGTCAACGTTGTACAAAACCTTTCGTTCATTTTTATTATTCAGAACATTATTCAAAGAAACAAATACAACCAAAGCATTCTTTTTAAGCCTCATATATTTGCTAAAACTTAAATCAATCCTGTTATAGCTTTTGTATTGTAAGCTGAACAGGTCGGGACTAAAATCCGGCTTATAAAATCCGGTTTTATCATCAAAAATTGAACCGGTAACCGGGTTAAATGAAGTTCCTGGTCTGCCAATATAGGAGAGCGCTAATGAAAATAATTTAGGATTATTATATTGTAATGTTGTTTTTATCAGATAATTAAAGTCTTTCGGCCCTCTGTATTCTTTGCTACCAATCTCTATAGACTGACGAATAAATGAGTTTGAAAAAGTAAACCGAAAATATTTGTAAAAATCCTGCTGTAAAAACAATTCAATTCCAAAAGTATTTGTTTTATTTATTACAAATGCAAAAAATGAATCTGATACATGTTCACCTGTTTCATTTTTAAAATAAGCAGCTGCCTTCAAAAGCGTGTTGTTTTGTTGGTAGGAATAGTCTAAAGCTATTTGATAACTTGACAGCAAGTTATATGCAGGGGAAAAGTAATCAGGTATTGAGAAACTGTGATACCTGCCGCCACTCAATAAAAAAGAGTGGTTATTGGAGGGGTTGAATTTTAGCCCAAATTGAGTGCTAAAATAATATTTCTGATTATTTGTCGGGATATTGCTTCGCACACCGGAAGAAAGCATCCACTTTTTGTCAATGTCCCAGGTGGTATATATGTATGCTTCTGAAAAATGGTTTGATATAGCCGTATCAGATTTAAAACTTGGCGAATTTGGCGATAACGCATAAAAATAAACAGGAATACGATCGTTAAACTTATTTTCACTATAGTCGGATGAAACACCAAATTGCAAATTGAAATTATCCGAAACAAACCATTTATAATTTATTGATGTATAGAGTTGATTTATACGGTTTTTTGATGAAATATTACCAAAACCAAAAGTGCTTTTTGAGGTGTTTGCGCCCATGTTTATACTCAAAAGACCTTTATTAGTGTAATAATTTAAATTGTTTACCGTAAAAATCCTTTTATTCTTTGTATCCACTTCGCCTTTGTATGTAAACGCTTCGTTAATGCCTTTAAATTTTTCATCAATAAAATATGTAAATGAATTAAATTCTAATCTCTTACCAATTTTAGAGTGAAAATTTAATCCCGCATCTTTAGTTGAGAATTCTTTTATATTGGGCAAATAATCCTTTTGAATACCAACAAAAGCGTTTGAAAATTGATAATTCCCATAAACCTGAATAAAGGAAACGTCTTTTTTGATTTTTTGAGAGAGAAAGAAACCGGTACTTGCCAAACTTGTTGATAGTTGTAGTTGGCTGGTTTTTATGTCCTTGTTCGTTTGGATTTGGACTAATCCGGCACTTGTATTACCATAAGTTAAGGGTGGGTTGCTGGCATAAACATACATATTATCAATAATCTCAGGATTAAACAGGCTGAAAAAACCCTGGTTATTGAGCTGACTTGCTCTTACAGGTTTATATATCGGTACACCATTGAGGATAACTCTTGACCTGTCCGCAGAGCTGCCTCTAAGCGACGGATTTGCAGTTTCATTTGTAGTTGTAGAAGCAGGAAGAATGGTTATTGCCTTCAAAGGATCTCCTTGTGAAACAGGGTTTAAATAAATGTCTAATTTTTTCATTTTAACAACCGAAAATTTTTCTGAAATCGGATCTCCGGCTGTAATAATAAGTTCATCTAACGATTGAGCAGTTTCTTCTAATGTAATTTCTAAAAGTTTATTAAGCACAACGTGTGCCAGAGGTATCTCTTTTGTCTTAAAACCTACAAACGAAACAATCAGCGTGTCTTTGCTGCTAATTTTTAAACTAAATTTCCCATCAAAATCGGTAGTAGTCCCTACATCATGGTTAGATTTCAGATATACGTTAGCAGCAAAAACACTCTTTCCATTTTTGTTAAGAACAACACCCCGTAAATCAGTTTGTGAATAACAGAACGAGGATGCAAGTAATAATATGGCAAGTATTGAACACCTCATTTATTTACCAACTAACTTTTTGATTTCATAACTATCGGGGTATCTTTTAATCCCTTCCTGAAAATATTTTTTAGCCAAATCCCATTTCCCCTGTTTAATATATAGCTTAATCAGCATCTCATACGATTCCTTTTTTCCCCACGAAGGCAAATAGGCATTTTTGATCTTTTGCACTGGAAGTGAAATAGCTTTTAACAGGTATTTTTCAGCTTCTTTTCCTCCTCCATATTTTTTTGGTGTATAAAAATCATTGCTTGCATACACGTAATAGGCTCTTAAATTAGTTGAGTCCAACGCAATAGCCGTATTCGCATTCTTCTTAATTTTACTTGAAATAAACATGGCTTTCATACCTTTAAATTGTATGCCAAAACCCTGAAGCAACGATAAAAGAGCATAATCTTCAGAATTTTTATTTTTCATTCCTTTTAGCCAGTCAATACCTTTATCAATTTCTTTTTCAGAGATATTTCTATCTCCCCTGTTTAGATAATAAATAGCGGAATAATACTGTAAGTAAGAACGCCAATACAGAATGAGCTTCTGATTCTTTTCATTATATAACATCTCTAATTCGTTGCTAAGACTTGTTAATTTAGCATTGCTTTTGGAGATAAATCCCTGTACAAAAGCAGTATAGATTTTATTTTGAATATTTACAAGCAAAGAATCAGACTGAGTTTCTTTGAATTGTGTTTGATAACTCACAATTTGTGATTTATCAACCTGAGCAGAATTTCCATTACAGGAAAAAAGGAATAATAATATTGATAAAAATAATAAACGTGTCATAATATTAATTTTTAAAATTTACTAGTGTCATGTCAAGTATGTTGTGACGTATAAGTTGAAGTTATTTTTGTGCAGAACAAGGCAAAAATTTTCAGCATAGCCTTAGCTACGGTTAAATTTTTTAACGAAGTTATGTGCAAAAAGAACGAGGCTTGGTATGACTAAAACATGCTTGACATGACACTAGAGTGAATATGATAATTAGTATCTTACCAATAATATTCTTGCACAATTTGGCAAGAGTTTTACGAAGTAA
>CAJXGP010000271.1 GCA_913053915.1 uncultured Ignavibacteriales bacterium
TAATCCGCCAACTAATAAGGCAATCACTACGAATGAAAGAATTATAATTATATTAAATAATAAATTTCCAAAAAATAAAAAATATTTGGAGGATACGGTAACGTCACTTCTTAGATTGAATGTCGATAAACTTATCACTATCGGTGGAGACGATACTGCATTCAGCGCACTTAAAGTGGAAGAGATGGCAGCGAATAGAATCAAAGTTGTTCATGTCCCCAAAACTATTGATAATGACTTAGATTTGCCTCATGGTATTCCTACTTTTGGATTCCAGACCGCCAGGCACATCGGTGTTGAACTTGTTAAGAATCTTATGGTTGATGCTCAAACTACTTCCCGTTGGTATTTTGTTGTTTCTATGGGCAGAAAAGCAGGGCATCTGGCTTTGGGCATTGGTAAAGCAACAGGTGCTACTTTAACATTAATCCCCGAAGAATTTCCCGAAGGCTACATTAAATTGTCGCATATCGTTGATGTTCTTGTCGGTGCGATAATTAAAAGATTAAGTTATGGAAGAGAAGACGGTGTTGCAGTGCTAGCCGAAGGGTTGGTCGTAAGATTAAATAAAAAAGAACTTGAATCGCTTATGAATATTGAAAGAGATGCATACGATAATATTAGAATTGCCGAAGTTAATTTAGGTGAAATACTAAAGTATAAAGTACAAGAAAGATTAAGAGGATTTCAAATCAAATCGACAATAGTTGCAAAAAATATCGGTTATGAATTGCGCTGTGCCGACCCGATTCCTTTCGATATGGAATATACGCGCGACCTTGGATTTGCCGCGGCTCAATTTATATTATCCGGCGGTAATGCGGCTATGGTATCAATTCAGGACGGCAATTTTGTACCGATGTATTTTAAAAATATAATCGATCCGAAAACAAAAAAAACGAAAATTCGTCTTGTAAACCCAGGCTCGGAATCGTTCTACATTGCACGACGTTACATGATTAGATTAAATGAAGCTGATTTTAAAGAACCGCATGAATTGGCTAAATATGCTGCTACATGTGGAATTTCGTTGGAGGAATTTCAAAAGCAATTTTATTATTTGATTGAGAATGATCTCCTGTATAAAAATTTAAAAAATGATATGTTCCAACTCGCGGCTCCTGAAACAAATGAGGCTTACAAGCCCTTTACCGAAAGGGCCGGTTAAACTTAAATAACTTTTATACCGCTGTTCAAATCTGCTTGAGAATTTGTATAAACGGAATTATTCAATAGAGATGGGTAAATAACACTCATCTCTTTTTCGTTTTTTTTTCCGACTTAAATACTTTAACGAAACAATACACCGTTAAAACAATTATTATTCCCCACGCTAAAGCCATGAAAATTATTCCCGAAGTTTGCATTCCCATATTATTTTCCCTTCAATTTATTTTCAGTATTATTTATCCGGAATGATGTCTTCCTGATTAACATTTTCCTGCGAGTGCCTGTCCCATGCTTTCTTTACCAACAGCATTATACCTACAAATAATAATACCATCAAAGTTCTAGAGGCCCAAATATATGGAATATCTTTCGCAGAAACATTTTTCAGCATTAAAGTAGGAATAGCATCATTTATAAACCACCATAACATCACGACAAATAGAACGAGTGGGGTGACATATTTCATAATATAATAGAATATTTTAGGAATTTTAATATCACCGCCTGCATTCATTTCTCTCCATGCCTTATCTGCACCGAATACCCACATAAATAGAATAGTTTCAACCAATGCAAAAACGACCAATCCGAAAGTGCCGGCCCAATAATCCATTTCATTCAAAAAGCCGTATTTCAAGAAAAAGATTACAAATTGAACTGCTACTAAAACAATAACGGCAAGTATTCCTACGGCTTTTTTTCTACTATATCCAAATTCATCTTCCAGAAAAGCCACTACAGGTTGTCCCATGGCAACGGATGAAGTTATCCCGGCAAAAAATAAAAGTAGAAACCATAGGAAACCGAATAATTCTCCAAAAGGAATTCTTTGAAAAATTAAAGGCATAGAAACAAATCCAAGGTCGAAAGCTCCACCGGCGGCGAATTGTTGAGTTTGTGCCAATCCGAAAAATGCAACGGCTACCGGAATAGCTATTGAACCGCCTAATACTACTTCGGCAAATTCATTTGTAGCTGCTGTTGTAAGCCCGGATAATGCAATATCATCTTTAGGTCTTAGATAGCTGGCATAAGCATGAATAGTTCCCATTCCCACTGAGAGTGTGAAAAATATTTGTCCCGCTGCGGCAAGCCAAATTTTAGGATCACCTAGTCTTGAGAATTGCGGATTCCATATAAAAGCGAACCCATTCCAAACAGAATCTTGAGGAATTGCCGGATTGGGAGTACCTAAAGTCATAATTCGTACAGCCAAAACAGCGGCAAAAATAAGTAATAACGGCATTGCGATTTTAGCTAATTTTTCGATCCCTTTGGAAATACCTTTATATAAAATCCAAAAATTTAAACCGAAAGTAACCAGCATTAATCCGTAAGCAGGTAGTACGGAAGGGAAGTGGGAACTCGGCATTCTGCCTTGATAACTATATAAGAATGTTTTCATTGCATGAAAAGATGTTTCATTAAAATATGATTTTGTCAATGAAAAGATGCTGAAACCCAGTGTCCATGATTCGATGTAAGTATAATAGATAAGAATAACCAATGAGATAAATAAACCGAGAGCTCCAAAATACTTAGCTAATTTATTTTTCCAGATAACATCGAACATACCCGGTGCGCTGCCGTGGTTAAATTTTCCACCGTGTCTTCCGATTCCCCATTCGATCCACATTAAAGGAATTCCCAAAATTAAAAAGAAAATGAAATAAGGAATCATAAAAGCTCCGCCGCCGTTTTCTGCAGCTTGAACGGGAAATCTTAAAAAATTACCCAAACCAACTGCATTTCCGGCTACTGCGAGAATTAGCCCTATTTTACTTGCCCACTGTTCTCTTTCTCCGTTTTGTGGCATCTTACCTCCGGTTATTGTTTATTTGAAAGATGAAGAATTGATTGATTCCAATATTATAAATTTTAAATATAAAATATTGTAACTTTATTGATGAATATCAACCGGTAAAATAAAAAAGCGGCAATTAAAAGCCTAATTCATGTATTTATATTTAAATTTTAACTGCTTCGTAGTCTTTTTGTTTTGATATTAATCTAAATTGAGCGATTCTTGATTACCATTGTAGGGAGTGTAAACGACGCGGGGCAATCTGTTAAACAGGCTTGAATTGATTTGTGTGGTAATATTCCGTACATTTGCAAATGAAAACGAATAAAATTAGGTATGAGTATGAGAACAATTGAGAAAGTACGATTTGATACACGATTACCCAAGGATCAAAAAGAATTTTTTGAATATGCAGCAAGACTCGGCGGTTTTAGAACTTTGACGGAATTTATAATTTCCTCGGTTCAAGAACGTGCAAAAAAAATAATCGAAGAGCATAACACAATTTTAGCATCTAAAAAAGATAAGAAAACTTTTTTTAATGCAATTATGAATCCAACGGGGCTGAATGACAAACTTAAAAATGCTGCATTACGATATGAAGAGGTTTCTGATAAATAATGGATTATTTAACCGTTCCGCTAAATTCCTCACATAAAAAGAAAAATTTTAATTGCGGCAAGGTGTTGTTGGCTAATTATTTACACAAACAAGCAAAACAGGATATAAAAAGAAAACTTACCGCTTGCTTTGTTTTAACTAATAAAGAAAATAATGTACTTGGATATTATACACTTTCCAATGCCGGAATAAAAAGAGAATATCTTCCGGAAGAATTAAAGAAAAAATTACTCAAATCTTATAATAATCTACCTGTAACATTATTAGGCAGACTTGCAGTGGATAGAAACTCAACCGGACTGGGTTTGGGTGAATTACTGCTTATTGATGCTTTAAAGAGAAGTTATTTTGTTCCTATTGAAAGTATTGGCTCGATGGCTGTTATTGTTGATCCAATTGATGAACAAGCTGTTAATTTTTATGATAAATATGGCTTTATACCCTTACCGGACAGTGGAAAAATGTTTCTGCCGATGAAAACAATTACCAAACTGTTTGAAGTTTAAAGTGTTTTTTGGGTGATGATAATGATCTTTTACTTATACAATATTTTTTTTATTTGACAATTACCATACAATTCAAATAGTACTTTAAAAATTGTTATTAAATATTTATCAATTATTATTTAAGCAGAACCTCGTTCTCCGTAGCTTTAGCGAAGTAGAATCATCTTCTACTTCGTAGTAGCGCGGTAAGCTTTTCGAAGTTCTTTCTCTTCATACGGAGTTATTAAAGTTTTGACTGCTTGTAGTGTCAAGTCATATTTGTAATGTTGTATAACTTTTGAACT
>CAJXGP010000272.1 GCA_913053915.1 uncultured Ignavibacteriales bacterium
CTAAATACACATGCAGGAATTCAAACGGCTATGTCAACAGCAGCCCATGAATTTCAACATATGATTAATTGGAATTATCATCGAACCAATCCTCAAATGACTTTTATTAATGAAGGCAGTTCAATGACGGCGGAAGTCATTTGTGGTTATCCTTTGTTTAATCAATCTCTATACGAAAATGAAACAAATCATTATTTATTTGATTGGCGTACAAACGACATGACAAAAGTGTTAAACGACTATTCAAGGGCACAAAAATTTTTCCTTTATTATTTAGATCAGTTTGGTGTAGGAATATTTAAATATATTGTTCAAGGTCAACTTAATGGAATTCCTCTCTTAAATAATGCTCTAAAAAAAGACGGAAATTCATTAAATTTTACGAAGGTTTTTATAAATTGGCTTATTGCGAATAAATTGAATAACAGAACTATTAATCCTTCCTACGGTTATTCACGTACCAATTTAGTGAAGGCTCATAGTACATTATTTTACAATCCGAATGCATCATCAAAGGGAGTAATAAAAAGATTAGCCGCAGAGTATTTTACATTTACTGATGGAAGCAATCTTAAAATTACATTTAACTCCACAAATCCGGCGTTGGATGTTAAAGCAATTGAAGAAGGTAGTAATTCAGTGCAAGTAGTTAATGTACCTTTATCAAAACAATTTTCTATTCCTGATTACGGAACAAAATATAATAAGATTCATTTTGTTTTAATAAATACTGATAACCAAGATTCTGCCGGCTATTCTTTCAAGGCAACCGGTGTTGCTTCATTATCTGTAAAAGAATTGAGATGGGATACAACTCAACCCACCGGTTATTTCAAGTTATCGACATCGGATACCGTATCCGTTATCTTTAATGCATTTCCGGATGGAACTTTGGATTCTGTAAGAGTTGCTTTGAGATATGCCGGATCAATTACAGGAGGTGTTTGGGAATATACCGGTAACGTTAAACCGACGCCTCTGGGTAAAAAATTAGCAGTTCCAATTACCGCTTCAATTACAACTAACTCACCAAATCCTTATCCGGTACCGTATAAAAATTGGACTAGTATCGATTTACAAAATAAGTCTATCAGCACTGATAAACCGTTTGTGGTTGGATTTGTGATAGGTTCAAATCCTGCGATCCCGGGTGTTATGGTAACCGACCATCCGGGGCAACAGTCTTATCACAGTTTTACGTATTTGAATAAACCAGGCGGAACTTCATCACCAGGTTGGTATTATTTATCTACCTCTTCCAACAGTATAGGTATCTATCTTATTCGTGCTTATGTAACGCTTAATATTACCGGTGTAAAAAAAGTGGTAACACTTACTCCTGCAGATTTTATATTACAGCAAAATTATCCAAATCCATTCAATCCTGCCACAACCATAAGTTTTGTTCTTCCTAAGGAGAGTAGGGTTAATATTATAATCTATAATCAACTAGGGGAAAAAGTAAAGGAGTTGGTAAATAATTATTTTTCGGCAGGAAATCATCAAGTTGAATTTAACGGAGAAAATCTATCCAGCGGTATTTACTTCTATCGTATTGAAGCCGGTAATCTCATTGAAACGAAAAAAATGATATTACTCAAATAGTTTTGAATAAGTTAATGTTTAATTAAAGGTATTGAGGGTGATTTGTTTTAAGTTGTATTACTTTGCAAAGTTCAAATAATAGCAAGTAATTCTGCGAATAATTACAAGCGATCATCATCGTTTCATAAATCTATTATGCGGTAAAGATATTTTCAGTGTGATCCCCATTTGTAAAATAATAAATATACTGTAATACCACCTATTTTACCTCGTAATATTGCAGACTAAATAATTTTTTTTCATCAAGCCAAACTTTATGCAATAAAAACTTATCGGATATTAACTCTTTGAATTCCTCAATGCTATATTTGTTTGAATATTCTGTGAGTATATTTTCATCTTTTTCGAATCCTATTATTGAACCATTGAGTTTAACGCTTTGTTTTTCTTTACTTATGAGATGCATTTCAATTCTGCCTTTATCTTTATTATAGACAGCGTAGTGTTCAAATTTAGTAGTGTCGAAGTTGGTGTTGAGTTGATTATTTAGGTGGTTTAATATATTTAAATTAAATGCTGCGGTTATTCCTTTTTTATCATTATAAGCTGCTTCCAAAATAGTGATGTCTTTCTTTAAATCTACGCCAATTAAGAGTCCTCCCCTTTCTCCTAAAACCTCTGAAATTTTGATTAAAAAATCTTTCGCTTTAGTTCTAGTAAAATTTCCTATTGTTGAACCGGGATAGAAAACCACTTTTCTTTTATAAGACTTTTTTATATGAGGCAAATTAAAATCTTTCGTATAATCCGCAGTAATAGGATAGATATCAATATTGGGATAATCTTCATGTAAACATTCAATCGATTTTTCAAGATGATCAGCGGATATATCAATTGGAATATATCCCGATAAATTAATCAGATGTTCAAATAATAATCTTATTTTAACACTGCTTCCGCTTCCTAGCTCTATCAACAAAGCATTTTCACCAATTAAAGAAGATATTTCTTTAATATTTTTGCTCATTATTTTCATTTCGTTACGGGTAGGATAATACTCATCTAGTTCACAAATAGCATCGAACAAAACAGAGCCTTCTTCATCGTAAAAATATTTACTGGGGATTTGTTTCGAAGATTGGGTTAATCCTTCCAAGATTTCAGTTAACATTTCCTCCTTAGTTATTTCTTCACTCATTACAGTCATTTTAAAATCCTTAAATTTATTAGTTATCTCTGGCTAATCTTATTCCCATAAACTGCCAGCGTGAATCGGGATAAAAGAAATTTCGATATGTTTTTCTTATGTGGGATATTGAAGTAGCACATGAACCGCCTTTTAATACGATTTGGTTGGACATAAATTTGCCGTTATATT
The DNA here is from genome assembly GCA_913053915.1 of uncultured Ignavibacteriales bacterium. The sequence continues at coordinate 2,924 of CAJXGP010000272.1, forward strand.
CACCTACTGCTCCAGGCAATGGCTTATATCCCGGGTAAGGTGAATATGAGCTTTGTGTCCATTCCCATACATCTCCATACATTTGATAGACCAAGTTTATATCGTTTGCATGAGAAAATGGTACAGGATGAAAATTATTTGTTTCCACAAAATTTCCTTTTAGAGGAATTTCATTTGCTGCGACTTCCCATTCAGCCTCGGTGGGCAGGCGTGCACCAATCCACCTTGCAAATGCATCTGCTTCATAAAAGCTAACGTGACAAACCGGTTCTTCAGGTTTTACTTTTTCAAAACCGGTTAATTTATAATTCCACCATTCATTATTAATTTTCTCCCAGTACAAAGGTGCTTCCCAACCCTCTTTTTCTACAGTTGCAAAACCATCGAAAAGCCATAGCTCCGGTTTTTTGTAACCTCCTGCATTGATAAATTCAATAAATTCTTGATTAATAATTAACCTTGATCCAATGTTGAATGAATTTACAAATTCCTTATGTTGCGGAGTTTCATTATCATATACAAAGCCCTTTCCCTCATCACCTATTTCATATATGCCTTCATGAAAACTTATGAATCTTAACGGTGGTACATCATTTACATTCTCCTCACTCTTTTTTATGTAAATAGGATGTAAAGGGTTAATTGAAAATACATGTTTTATATCGGTAATCAATAATTCCTGATGCTGCTGTTCATGGTTCAAACCGATTTCCACTATAGGAGCAATATTATGTAATTCCTCTTCACTACAATTTTCTATAAAATTAATTAGATGAGCATCAATATAACTCCGGTATTCATATATTTCTTTTACAGTTGGACGTGAGAGCAATCCTCTTTTTGCCCTGGTAAATCGATCCCCGATAAGTACATAATAAGAATTAAAAAGATAATTGTAAATTGGATTTATCGGTGTATAATTAATGTTTGCTTTACTTAAAATGAATGCTTCAAAAAGCCAACTGGTATGCGCCAAATGCCACTTTGTGGGACTAACATCAGGCATCGACTGAATAACAAAATCTTCGGTTTTCAATGGTTCGCATAATTTTTGAGAAAAAGCTCTTACTCTTTTAAAGTTTTCTATTATGCTATTTCTATCTATTTTTCGGCTTGTTTCCTCAGGAAAAGGTGAATTTTTCGTCTCTTTATTCATGATCTAATCTCCGTTAAAATATTTAAAATCAAAAATCCTCCGATTTTTTATTTTACGTTAAATGATTAATTGTAATATGCAAGCTTATAATTATGGAGGAGAATAACTGTCAGATACATTACATTTATTTGGTATTAAATCATCCGGTTGGAAAATATTCTTTCTTTAAAGTGATATTGCAATAAAAATTTTGTAATAATGAATTGTATTTCCATAAAAGTTGAAATTCATTCTAAAACTTTAAAATTTCTAAAAGACTAGGCTCTATTCTAAATATGGATATATATTTTTAATAATTCTATC
>CAJXGP010000273.1 GCA_913053915.1 uncultured Ignavibacteriales bacterium
GAACGTTTATTTTGTAGAAGCTCTATTATTTAAGGTGGTATATTTATTGCTTCATCTAAATGTTTTGTTCATTAAAAGAATGAATTCAATCTGAAAAGCCATATTTATTACACTGCCGTTTGGCAAACAAGGAATAAGAATCTTTAATTATAAACATATAAAAGAGGCATTAAAAAAATAATATTCAAGTTTTCGAATTGTTAATATTAACGAAAATCGTAGTTTTCTTACAAGAAAAAATGTATTTCTCGAGGAGACTCATTCATTATATAAAATTTTAATAATCTCAGGTATAAAAGGAGTTCGTAAGATAAATGATATGAAAATAATTTTTAGTTGGAAATGAATTAAGTCATGAAAATCTTTCTTATAAATATGATGTTTTATACGATTTTTCTAAACATGACCAATGCTCAAGTTATTTTGAGTGTACCGGATACTACCGTGAATGCTAGTGGAATCAGTATTACTATTCCTTTTAAAGTTTCTAATTTCAATAATGTTTCCGGTTTTAACTTTATATTAAAATTTGATCAAAATGTATTAGCATTTCAAAAAATTCAAACACAATTTCAGAATGTAAGCTATAATATTTTAAACGGAGAAGTTCGGATTATATATGCCGAATTAAATAGCCCGATAAATATTAATGACGGTGTCCTTTTGAATGTTACTTTTATTTATTACGGGGGAAGCAGCGGATTAAAATTCAGTGATGTTGCAATAGGTAATTCAAATGCGTTACCGGTCTCATTTTCAACCGTTAATGGTAATATAAAGGGTGGAAAAGTTGAAAGTACAAAAGGTACATTAGGTGGAATTGTTTGGTTCGATGCAAATAAAAATGGTGTTAAAGATTCAACTGACCCGGGAGTCCAATGGGTTACCGTTGATCTCTTTTCCGGTTCAGGGGAATGGTTAACTTATTCTCTAACTGATTCCTTAGGGCAATATTTGTTCGACAGCCTTTCACCCGGCGATTATTTCACGCGTTTCGATTTAACGGGAACAAATAAGAAATATAAATTTATTGATAGTACAAAAGATTCACCGTTGCATGATTTTACCGATACAACAGCATATTCATATACGTTCTCTCTGACAAGAGGAAGCAGAATATTGGATGATAATGCCGGATTGATGTTGAACGGCACCGGAATAATCAATCAAAAATCACCTATTTCCAATCCAAAAGGATTCATACTAGAGCAAAATTACCCAAATCCTTTCAATCCTTCAACAACTATAGAGTTTCATTTACCGGTCGGGGAAAGAGTAAAATTAACGATTTACAATATATTGGGGCAAGTTGTGACAACTTTATTTGACGCAGAGTTCTCTGCCGGTATGCATTCAATTGTTTTTGATGCAAGTAATTTGAGCAGCGGAGTATATCTCTACAGGTTAACGGGAAATAATGTAAGTATATTGAAAAAAATGGTTTTTTCGAAGTAATATAAACCCTCAAAATTAAACATTACAATCTTAATCACTATTAGATATATAAGAATTGATATTCAAGCTGCCTTTAAGTAATTTTGTATTCTGTAATTAAAAATAAATTGCATATAAATATTTAATAAGTAAGTAAATTATTATAAAGGAGATAATATATGGCAGTGAAAGTAGGAATAAACGGATTTGGGAGAATAGGAAGATTAGTCTTCAGAAGAAGCTTGGAGCTTGGTGATATAGAATTTGTCGGAATAAATGATTTGACAGACGCAAAAACTTTAGCTCATTTATTGAAATATGATTCGGTACATCGCAGATTTAATGGCGAAGTAAAAGTAGATGGAAATTATTTAATTGTTAATGGTGAGCGTATAAAAATTACCGCAGAAAAAGATCCTGCAAATCTAAAATGGAAAGATGTCGGTGCTGATATAGTTATTGAATCTACCGGTGTTTTCCGAACAAAAGATGCGTGCATGAAACATATTGAAGCCGGTGCAAATAAAGTTATATTAACGGTTCCGGCAAAAGGTGAAATTGATGCTACAATAGTTTTGGGAGTTAATGAAGAAGTGTTGAAAGACGAAGATAAAGTCCTTTCGAATGCTTCTTGTACAACAAACTGTTTGGCGCCGATGGTAAAGGTACTTAATGATACTTTCGGAATAGAAAAGGGATTTATGACAACGGTACATTCTTATACAAATGATCAAAGATTATTGGATTTACCTCATAAAGATCTTCGAAGAGCCAGATCTGCAGCGGTATCAATTATCCCTACAACGACCGGCGCAGCGAAAACAGTTGGTAAAATTATACCGGAATTAAACGGTAAACTAGATGGTTTTGCTATTCGTGTACCTACTCCCGATGGTTCTATCACCGATTTGGTTGCCATAGTGAAAAAAGAAGTTACAGTTGAAGAAGTTAATTCTGCAATGAAAGCCGCCGCTACCGGTTCACTGAAAGGTATAATGGAATATTCTGAAGAACCGTTGGTCTCTGCGGATATTATCGGTAATTCGCATTCTACTATTTTTGATGCGCTTTCTACTATGGTAAATGGTAACTTTGTGAAAGTCGTTGGATGGTATGACAATGAATGGGGATATTCATGCAGAGTAGTCGATTTATTGAAAAAAATCTCTAAGTAATAAATTATTTTGTAAATAAAGACGAAGCTCTAAGTTTCGTCTCTTGTTTTATCTGCTTTTAATTTAGCAGTGGAATGCGAAGTATGTTTTTGTCGTTTCCATTGTCATTACCGGCGTAATTAATTATAAATTTTGCATGGCCTTCATTACTAAATTACAATTGAATTCGTAAAAGGACTTATTAAAATGAAAAAACTATCGCTCGATCAATTAGAGCTGAAAAATAAAAGGGTACTTGTCCGGGTTGATTTTAATGTACCGCAGGATGAAAATCATAAAATAACGGATGATAGACGTATAGTATCATCATTACCGACGATAAGAAAAATAATCTCCGAAGGAGGAAAAGCTATTTTAATGAGCCATTTAGGCAGACCGAAAGGAAAGGTAAATCAGGAACTCAGTTTAAAACCGGTTGCGGAAAGGTTAAGCGATCTTCTCGGTAAAGAAGTTAAATTAGCTCCCGACTGTATCGGTGAAGAGGTCGAAAATCTAGTCCGGAATATGGAAACAGGAGAAATTATTTTATTAGAAAATGTGCGTTTCCATGAAGAAGAAGAGAAAAATGATAGTGAGTTTGCAAAAAAATTAGCTTCACTTGGAGATGTTTACGTGAACGATGCTTTTGGAAGCGCACATAGAGCGCATGCTTCTACTGAAGGTGTAACAAAGTTTATTGATAAATGTGCAGCCGGTTACCTTATGCAAAAGGAACTTGATTATCTTGGCGGTGCTATCTCAAATCCAAAAAGGCCTTTTTGTGCCATTTTAGGAGGTGCAAAAATTTCGGGTAAAATAGATGTTATTCTTAATTTAATGAATAAGGTTGATAGCTTGATTATAGGCGGAGGAATGGCTTATACTTTCTTTAAAGCTCAAGGAAAGGAAATAGGCAAGTCATTATTAGAAACGGAAAAGATCAACCTCGCTAAGGAAATTCTGAAAAAATTGGAAATTTCCCAAATGAAATTCTTTATGCCTGTCGATGTAGTTATAGTCGAAGAATTTAAGAACGATTCTCCCTCAGAAATTGTAAGTGTTGACGATATTCCTCCCGATAAAATGGGCTTGGATATTGGACCGAAGACGATTAAATTATTCAGTGATGAATTATTGAAAGCAAAAACGATCGTTTGGAATGGTCCAATGGGGGTTTTTGAAATGAATAACTTTGCAAAGGGAACAAATGCAATAGCTCAAGCCCTTGCGGAAGCGACTTCAAAAGGAGCAATAACCATTGTCGGAGGTGGCGATTCGGCGTCTGCAATTAGTAAAGCCGGTTTGAAAGATAAAATTTCGCATGTTTCAACCGGAGGCGGTGCATCGCTTGAATTTCTCGAAGGTAAAGAATTGCCTGGTGTTGCAGCTCTCACAGATGCATAGAATCTTATTTATAAATTACAGGTAAAAGATCACTGACAATTTTATTTATAGATTTTTTATAAGTATCTTCAATACCTTTAGTTTCTATTAAATTTTCAATTAAATAATCAACTTTTTCTTCTGCATTTTCTTGTTTTAAAATATTTATTAAATTATTTTCCTGTTTAATATCAGATATTGCTAATAATGCTTTTATGCATTTTTTTCTATTTTTATAAATCCATAGCGCTCAAAGGTTTTGAGTGTGCGCCCCAGATTAGACGGTTGCCGGCCTGAAATTTTTGCCAGTTCTTTTATTGTTTCTGGTTGTTCTTCAGCAATGATTTTAAGCAGCGTGCGATTATTGTCACTCAGCACTTCTGCAAGTGATTTCATGGAGT